>CAMWMW010000045.1 GCA_947175455.1 uncultured Porphyromonadaceae bacterium
CTTCTGCAACGACCACTCAGGTTCGACATCATCTTTGATACAGCCTGTTGCCGTCACTGTACTCAGCAATATTGACAGTATTTCAATTATTCGTTTCATATATTCATAACGTGATTTATCTCTTTATAGTGAATAACCCGATGAATAATTGATTACCGGGAATAAGCAACGTCTTAGAAACTGTTTAAAAATACCCACGGGATCACCCCGTGGGTATTCATTCTCGACAACTGCCTATAGGTCATTACTCTTATAACCTCTATCTGACACAATCAATTGGTGGCAGCGTCGAGTCCGCATACATCGTTGTCATTGTTTTTATCTGAATCTATTGAATATGTCTCGCATTTTTCCTGCGGCGGCACAGCCGGCTTTACAAGCCGAAGAAGCACTATCGTGGCAATCGGATGGAGAACACCCATACAGTAGAAAAGATATTCTCCCATTGTCGCCATCAGTGAACCGACCACAAGATTGAAACCTGCAGCTCCTACCGCTCCCGCACCGCAGGCGATACCGGCAACCGTGGCGACATTCTTCACCGGGAATGTCTCGGCGATAACCACCCCGATGTTATAAAGCCATACCAGACACATGAACGCCACTATGGCAAACACCGCTGTTATAAGTCCTAAACGCAAGGTGAAAGATACCGAATGCCAGTGGCTGAGAAGCGGGACAAGCGCGATTACCGGAGCCACACATGCAGAGAGACTCATCACGACCTTGCGCGATTTCAATGCGTTCCACCCCTTTGCCACAAGCTTGTCGGAATATGCCGAGGCAAGAACTCCGCAGGTCGCGCCTACAAGGAAAGGTATACCTCCGATATATTGTATCATATCAAGTGTCTCCTGAACCCCAAGACCCTGCTCCACGCCTAAGTCTCGGAGGAAACCGGGCAACCAGAAATTGATGAAATACCATACCGGGTCACTGACAAGTCTTATGAGAAGCACTCCCCACAAAGCGCTTGTGCCGAAAAGAGCCCCCACTGAGAATGAACGGGTATCCCTGAGTGTCGTCCCCTTTGGCTCACCAAGCGTGATCGCAAGAAACTCCTGACGCGGACGGCGATACACGATCCACCAGATACCGGCGATTATCAGACCGGCGACACCGGCTATGATAAATACATCCTGCCATGGAAAATACCTTACCATCCAGGCAACGGCAAGCGGGGCGCACATCGTGCCGATTGATCCTCCCGCCTGACATATGGAGTTGGCTGTGGCGCGTGTCTTCTTCTCGAACCAGAGTGTCACGGCAACAAGCTGACCGGTGAAAATGGTAGGCTCGGCGAGCCCCAGGATACCTCTGCATATCGCAAACTGATATACATCCTGCGAGATACCCCCTCCGATACAGGCGAGTGACCACGCTGCGATACCACCGAACATCACGGGCTTGGGACCGAACTTGTCGACAAGGATACCCGACACCGGATACATCACCGCATAACAGATAAGGAATACATTGAGAATCCACGCGAATTCAATATCTCCAATGTTGAAATGTCCGAGGATTTCCGGTTTCAGTATAGATAGAAGCTGGCGGTCAAGATAATTGCAGACGATGGCAATCACCATTGTTCCGACAATCACCCACCTGTGGATGTAAGGATTTTTATACATATTGTTCAAGTATTATGTTTCAGGTCAACGTTTTACATCAGCGCATCACAAAAGATGCCTTCTGTTACGCCACAAATTTACCCAAAACGGACCACTCTCCAAACCAATATATTTCAATCCACGATAATTCCAACACTACAACAATATCCGCATTATCTTACAACTCAAACAATTGACTATCGTTATCAACATAACACAGTGCCTGAGAAACTTTTGTTCCTTACAGCTGTTTCACACGCGCTCCAACAAATTCTTCTTCTGCGTTCTTCTTCACCGTTTTAACCACACAGCACACTGTCTGGTTATCACACATATGGCATATAAAATATTTATTACCAGCACATCCGGCTTAAATTACTCCAATCACATTATTAATTTGTTTAATCTTTTGCACATTACAAAACACTCACATCAGTCCTTTCGATACTGATTTTTGCTAATTTTGCCTTATGAAAAATATAATTGCATTACTGGCGATACTCTTGTGCGCTACACATTATATAAGCGCACAAAGCAGATATGAATCCCGGCTGCCGTTCAAGCAAAAGAATGGATACACTGTCGGCGGTATAGTGGAATGCGATGGCAAACCGCTGAAAAATGTATCTGTATCTGACGGTTATGAGATTACAGTCACTGACTCCAAAGGAGCATACCATCTTAAATCCGCCAAACAGAACAGACAGATATTCATTATCACGCCCTCAGGTTATGAACCTGTCCGCTCTGATGCAGTCCCTGACTTCTGGGCAGACCTCACGGAACCGGCAGACAGATTCGAACGTCACGACTTCCGACTTGTCAAAACCGGGAACAAAGACTTCGGACTAATCGTAACGACAGACATGCACTTCCACGGCAAACGCAATGATGAGAAGACTTTCAAGGGTTACATGCAGGTAATCAACCGCGAATTCGAATCACTGCGACGCGACAGCATGCCGGTCTACTCAATCGGACTCGGAGACATCAGCTACGACCAGCACTGGTATGAGACAGGTGTTGACATAGAACGCACCCGACAGATTCTTAATGAAAACGGATGGAAGGCACCTTTTTATAATATAATGGGCAACCACGACAGCGATGGATCCGTCTGCGCCGGAGATTCTACAGACTTCTTATCGGCAGTAAGATATATGAAGACATACGGTCCGAGATATTATTCCATGAACATAGGAAACGTTCATTTCGTGATGCTCGACAATATCGCCTACCATAACACCCCGTCATCCTCTTCGGGCTACGAAGGAATCAAAGGCAAACGCGACTATAAGGCAATTTTCACCCCCGAACAGCTTGACTGGCTTGAGAAAGATTTGAAGACAGTCAATAAAAAGTCTCCACTTGTAATATGCATGCATAGCCCCATACATTCTTATAAGAATGCCTCTCTTGAAATAACCTACAGCACAGACCGCGAAACATCGCAAAGACTCGAAAAAATCGTAGCGCCTTTCGAAAAGGTACATGTTCTTTCCGGTCATACCCACAAAAACGGGCTTACCCGCTTTAAAAATGGCAGCCACGAAATTATATGTCACAATCTCATAAGCACATGCGGAAGCATATGGTGGAACAGTTCTTTCGGGCAGCCCAACCTCGGACATGACGGCAACCCTGTCGGATTTGATGTATACCGCATTTACGGTGACAGCGTAAGCTGGAGATTTGTCACTTATGAGAACAACCCCGGCGAACAATTCAAAGTCTGGGACAGCAATAGTCTGAAAAGACATTTTTCCACCGATTCGGAAGCCTTGACATTGCAGCGGCATTTCCCCAGATGGGGAAACTACAGCCATCTGCCTGAAAACTCCCTGCTGGTCCAGGTCTGGGCATGGGATCCTGAAGGGCAACTTACCGCAATGCAAAATGGCGCGGAACTACCTGTAAAATGTGTGTATCAGATACACCCGGACTATTACAGTCAGACAGCTATAACAAAGGCGGTCTGGAACGGGGACTACAAAAAGGCGTTGTCAAAACCAAAGCGTGTCCGCATGTTCCTTGTAACAGCTGCCGACTCCACGACTCCTGTCGAAATTTCCTGGAAAGATCCTTTCGGCAACCTCGACAAACGCAACTTCTTCCGCAACAGCTCCAATCCATGATTAAGGAACTAAAGAACCGTCACCATACACTATTCCTGCTGCGAACCGGTTGTGACCGGCTCGCAGTTCATTTTTCGAATAAAAAAGAATTATTTTTTCTTAAAAAAGTTGAGCAGAATCCAAATGTCCGATTATCATATTTATTACAAATATAACACTGACATTTAATTATTTATCATACTTGTTAGCCTTACATTCTTATTATAAAGTGGCAGAATTACGCAATTTAGTGAGGAATACTGCCCTATATTTGCAATGGTTAACCTCGGGAGCGGGGGCAAACGCCCTATCCCAAAACTAATGAAACTAACACCAATAACAACTCAATTCAGGAGCTTATGAACAGAATCGCTCTATTTTTGATTTCCGTATTCCTGCTTGCGCTCCCCGCGGCCGCACAGCAGAAGAATATAAGCGGAATCGTAACCGAGCCATCGGGAGAGCCGCTCATCGGCGCAACAATTATGGTCAAAGGAACAAACACCGCCGCTGTCACTGACATTGACGGAAAGTTCTCAATCAAAGCTAAACCCGGCGATACCCTTCAGGTAACATATGTCGGTTTCCAGAAACAGATGATCAAGGTAGGCGCATCCGACAACCTCACAATCGTGATGCAGGAAGAGGCGAACACTCTTGACGAGATGGTCGTGGTAGGCTACGGCACAATGAAGAAAGCCGACCTTACCGGAGCTGTCACAAATGTTTCCGGAAGCAAACTTGAAGACATGCGTGCCTCTTCGGTGTCGCAGTCTCTGCAAGGTTCGATGCCGGGTCTTTATGTGAGCCGTACAAGCGGCATGCCCGGCGCCGAGGCAACTATCCGTGTGCGAGGCATCACCTCTATCGGTGATTCCGACCCGCTTGTGATTGTAGACGGCATACCGGACTCCATGGAATCGGTAAATTCCGCCGACATCGAAAGCATTTCAGTGCTTAAAGACGCGGCATCGGCTTCAATCTACGGAGCACGTGCGGCAGCCGGTGTCATCCTCATCACCACAAAGAAGGCAAAAGAGGGGAAAGCTAAAGTCGAATATCAGGGCACTGTCGGATTCGTGCAGTCTACCGAGACTCCCAAACCCGTCGGAGCAATCGACTACATGAACATGTACAACGAGCTCAAATGGAACGACGGCGGCAATCAGGAAGGACAAGAATACTCTGCATATCCCAAAGATTACATCGATTCATATCTCGCAAACAACGCCTTGAATCCTGATGAATATCCGATTACCGACTGGCGTAACCTGATGACCCGCAAAACCGCACCCACAACAAAGCATGACCTCAAGGTGTCTTACGGCAACAAGGTTGTACAGACAAAGGTTTCATTAGGATATGAATACACGGAAGCTCTCTACGAAGGACGTGATTACCAGAGACTCACCGCACGTGTAAACAATAATTTCAAAGTCACCAAATGGCTGCAGTTCGGACTTGACGCTTATTATCGCCGTGGAATCACCCGTCAGCCTCAGACCAACCCGCTTGCCGCGACACTTTATATGACACCACTTGACCCGGCGGTAAATTCAAATGGCACATATGCGGCAGGCCACAACAGCAGCAACCCCTGGGCAACTATGAACGAAGGCGGACGCAACAATCAGTGGACAGACCGTCTGGGTGCAAAACTATCTGTTATCATCACCCCTTTCGAAGGTCTTTCCATAAACGGTGTCTGGGCACCTGGAATGCTTTTCACACGAAAAAAATCTTATGTAAAAAAAGTCAGCTATTACACTGCCGACAATCCAGATGAGCCTGCAGGTTACGCGAGTGGATTCTCTCTTAACAAACTCACTGAAAACAGAAATCTCAACACATGGGGTACAAAACAGCTCTTTATCAATTACAACAAGACATTCGCTGAAGATCACCGCACCGATTTCATGATAGGTTATGAGGATTATGAGGCAAGCTCAAATCCATTGGAAGCAGCGTCAGATGCAATGGAATTGTCCGATTATTTCTATCTTACTAACGCAAATACAAACAATCTCAGCGTTAATGGCACTGAAACTCAGAATGCCTACCGTTCAATCTTCGGGCGTATCAATTATTCCTATAAGGGACGCTACATGGCACAGTTCAACGCACGCTGGGACCGTTCCTCAAGATTCGCACGCAAATACCGCACCGGCTTCTTCCCCTCCGCATCCGTTGGCTGGGTGATGAGCGAAGAGAGTTTCTTACGCGATGTCGATCCGAGAATACTCACATTCCTTAAGCTTCGCGGCTCCTACGGAACCCTCGGTAACGAAAGAATCGGTAATTATCCATATCAGGCGAGCATGACATTCTCACACCCGGTAATGGTAGACGGTTCAGGCAAACCTGTTTCTGTACTGACTGCATCTCAGCGCGATTACAACATTCCCGACATAACATGGGAAACGACCCATAGCTGGGACGTGGGTCTTGACGCCACATTCCTCAATTCCAGACTTAACCTGACATTCGACTGGTACTGGAAGAAAACCAAAGACATGCTTCTTTCGATACAGCTCCCGATATTCATGGGTTATGACAATCCGAAACAGAACGCCGGTGACATGACTACCAAAGGATGGGATCTTCAGCTCGGCTGGCGCGACAACATAGGCGATTTTTCATATTCTGTAAACTTCAACCTTTCCGATTATCGTTCTGTAATGGGTAACATGTCCGGGAAACAGCAGGAAAGCGGTGGCACCATCACAATGGAAGGTGTAGAGTATATGTCATGGTATGGGTTTAAATCAAACGGTCTGTACCAGAATGCCGAAGACCTTGCAAACAGTCCCGTGCTTAACGCCAACACGACTGTAGGAGATATTAAATATCTTGATGTAAACGGTTCTGAGGGTTTGCCTGACGGTGCGATAAGCGCACAATATGACCGCGTAGTGCTCGGTTCTTCACAACCACGTCTTATCTATGGCGCACAGATCGCCTTGGGATGGAAAGGTTTTGAGGTATCAGCTGCATTCAATGGAATCGGGAAACAGAACAAGATGCTTTCACGCGCCATGCTTTATCAGAGACACGCTGCCGGATGGACGCAGTTTACAGGTGAAGTAATAGGAACTTCCTGGAGCTACTACAACACTCCTGAACAAAACCTCGCTGCCAAATATCCGAGATTATCAGATATGGCTATTGACGGCTCAAGTGGAAACAACTCACAGGTTTCTGACTTCTGGATGTTCAACGGCGGTTACTTCCGCTGCAAGAACATAACACTCGGCTACTCTTTCCAGTCGAACATCACCAAGAAGCTGAGACTCAACTCTCTCCGTGTGTTCGCATCTGTTTCCGACCCGTTCTCAATCGACCGTTATCCGCAGGGATGGGACCCAGAGACAACAGACACCGGTTCAAGCTATATCGCACGCACATGGAATTTCGGCGTGGCAGTATCGTTCTAACCAAATCAAAATCTGAAACAACATGAAAAAGTATATATTTTCTTTATTATCGGCTGCTGCCGTAATGATCGGCTGCACGGCGTGTGCGGATCTTGATTTGAATCCGCCGGCAGACGCATCTTCCGAGACTTGGTTTTCTAATATTGAAGAATTCGAATTTGCGGCAAATGACCTCTATCGACTTGATCTATGGTACTGGGAATGCAACCGCGCATGGCATACTGACCGCTGGACTGATGACTGGGAACAACAAGGTCACGGTTATGAATGGAGCACAGGAGCCCTGATGTCGACAACAGGCTACGTGAAAACAATGTGGCTCAATACATACAAGGCTATAACACGCTGCAATGCCATAATCGCAAACGTTGAGAAACAGCGTGGAAAACTGTCTGAAAAACAACTTGACAGATTCGAAGGCGAGGCAAGAATGTTCAGGGCATGCTTTTACTCATACCTGACGTTCCTGTATGGCGACATCCCTTATTATACTGATTATATCACAATAGATCAGGCATATGCAATGGGACGCGAGAAACAGTCTGAAGTGATTAAACGAATTTACGAAGACTTCGACAAAGCTGCTGAACTCCTCCCCGAGACATCTACCGGCAACGTACGCGTAAAAAAAGCTACCGCTCATGCCTTTAAGGCACGCACAGCTTCTTGGATGCTTGACTATCCTGTAGCGGCACAGGCAGCAAAAGCATGTATGGAACTGGGTACATATAAGCTTGACCCCAACTTCGAAAAGATGTTCTACATTGACACCTATGCTTCTGACGAATTCGTATTCATGATTCCCAGATCGCGTGAACTGCATAATGACCTTATTACAATGAGCTCTTTCCTGCCAAGGAACAACTCCGGCAAATCTCTTGCGGTTCCATCTCTTGAACTCTTTTGCGCATTCCTTTGCTCGGATGGTCTGCCTATCGACAAATCACCTCTTTTCGACCGCCAGAACCCTTTCCGCAACCGCGATCCACGCTTAGGATATACTACAGTTGAATTCGGCACAGAATTCCTGGGCTTTGAATGGGATCCGTCAAAAAACAAAGTATTGAATGTGAATACAGGTAAGCAAGTAAACAATAACGATTCGCAGCTCGTTCAGACTCTTGCTTCATGGACCGGACTAATTCTTAAAAAAGGTGTTACAGAAGCGTGGCTAAGCGACAAAAAAGCTGATCCAAACGCTATAATCATGCGCTATGCGGATGTGCTTCTTATGTATGCCGAAGCAAAAATAGAGATGAACGAAATTGACCAGAGCGTGCTTGATGCCATTAATGACGTTCGTTCAAGAGCCTACAAAACCACTCGCTCCAACACTTCTCTATATCCTGCGGTTACAACGACCAATCAGGATGAACTTCGTTTTCAGTTACGTTCCGAACGGCGCATGGAATTTGCTTGGGAGAACCGCAGATGGTTTGACTTGATGCGCTGGAGACTTTGCGATATTGCGATTAACCGTCCGGTGATAGACCTTCCGGCAAAAGCGCAGCTTCAGAAAAACATCAAGAGCGGTGATTACTACTT
>CAMWMW010000046.1 GCA_947175455.1 uncultured Porphyromonadaceae bacterium
AAAATTTAGACAATATCTTAAACCGTCGGATATTGTTAGGATAAATCAAACAGACATGAGTCACTTATCCGTAAAATGGTTTGTAATACATATATTAAACGTCGGGAAGGCTGTGTCCGTTTAATTTTCTGAAAAGATCAAGCGCATACACATCTGTCATTCCGGAAATATGGTCGAGCACGCTTTGTATTCTTTCATAGGGGGTGGAGGCGGAAGTGTCGTATTGCCCCGGGATGATATTAAGCAGTAATCTGGAGTAGTTCTTGTCCGGATTCATGACTGCATCCATAAGGGTGTCAAGCAGATAGGTTATGATCCTGTTTCCGGCAAGCTCTATGTCCACGACTTCCGGCGCGCAGTAAATCTTGTTCCATGCCGTTGCGGAGCATTTGGCATACGCGTCTTTAAGCCTCGGGTTCATGTTGTCTACGAGCGTTCCCCTGAATTCGCCTGCCAGTATCGTCTCCTCGTTTTTGGAAAATACATCCGCGCAATCCACTACCATGGCTCCTATGACATTTGACCTCAGATAAGCTATTTTTTCGTTAGGATCGTCAAGATGATTCATCATCCGCTGCATCCTTTCTCTGTCGCTACTTCCGAAGAAACCGAGAAAAAGCTCCACAACCTCTTGCAATCCAATGATTTTTAGTTTGTGTGCATCCTCAAGATCCATTATCTGATAGCATATGTCATCAGCCGCCTCTGTCACATATACCAGCGGATGACGCGCGAACTTTCCCGAATCAGTCTCCGGCATGCCGAGTTGATTGGCGACGCGACGGAAAATCTCTTCTTCCGAAGAGAAGAAACCGAATTTGCCTTTCTCTCCGGCATGTAGTGAAGAATAAGGGTATTTTACGATTGATGCAAGCGATGAGTAAGTCATCGCCATCCCTCCGTTTCTGCGTCCCTTGAATCGATGTGTCAGCAAACGGAATGAATTGGCGTTCCCTTCGAAATTTATCAGATCCGCCCATTCTCTGTTTCCGATGAGTTCCTTTAAAGCCTGTCCGTTGCCTTCGCTGAAATATGTAGAGATTGTTTTCTCGCCCGAATGTCCGAACGGCGGGTTTCCCAGATCGTGACACAGACATGCGGCAGCCACGATGTCGCGCAGGCAGTCAAGCTTTTGAGTCCAGGTCCCGGAGGCATATTTGTCACGAAGCCGCAAAGCGATCTCATTACCCATGGATCTTCCTACTGATGAGACTTCAAGGCTGTGGGTCAGTCTGTTGTGTACGAAGATGCTTCCCGGCAATGGAAATACCTGTGTTTTGTTCTGTAGTCTTCTGAAAGGGGAGGAAAATATAAGACGGTCATAGTCCCGCTGAAAGTCGGAGCGGGTGTGATGACGGTCATCATGAAATTCTTCCATTCCAAGACGTTTGTCACATATAAGCTGATTCCAATTCATCATAAACATCTTCTTGATTTTGAAAAGCAAATATAACTAAAATTGTTGAAACCCTGCGGCTGATGATACGATATTATGGCAATAATAGGGGAAAAGATTTCGTTATTTTAACAATGAAACAGTTCCGACCTGATATCATACATGTCTTCAATAAGATTCGCGTCCTGTCGATAGCGGCTGGTGTTGCCTTGTTTTGTGCGGCTCCGGTATGTGCCAAACCCGGCGACAAGATTCTCAACCGTCCTTATGCCGACCAGAAACGTTGGCATTTCGGGTTCTCTGTCGGCACCCAGTTTCAGGATCTCAGCTTTACCCATAACGGCTATGAGACCCCCGCGCCTGAAAACGGACAATGGTTTGTGGAGATTCCCTCCTATGCACCCGGCATCTGCGCCAATGTTCTCGCCGATCTGAGGCTTCACAGCCATTTTAACCTGCGCTTTTCTCCCGGTATGTATTTCGGGTCGAAAAGTGTCGAGATGGTCGATGCCGGCAGTGATGCCAGGCTGCGTCAGGAAATAAAGACAGCCTATGTGGTCTTGCCTTTCGATCTAAAGATTTCGGGTGAAAGGTATTATAATTCGCGACCGTATGTGACAGTAGGTGCGATGGGGGCTTTTGATGTGGGTAAAAAGCGTTCCGATTACCTTCAGTTCAATTCTGCCGATGCCTATCTTACCATAGGCATGGGATGCGATTTGTATTTGCCCTTCTTCAAACTCAATCCTGAGATAAAATTCTGTTTCGGACTGACCGACATCCTGCGTCATGACCGTCCGGATCTTGTGGATAATCCGGACATGATGAAGATTACCCAGTCGCTGACGAAGGTAAAGTCGAAGATGTTTGTTCTTACGTTTTATTTCGAATAGAGGAAATGGGAGCCGGATTGAAAAAACATATAGTGTGTCTTTCGGTGCTTGTGTGCTCGTGTCTATTGCATCCGGCAGGTGTGTCGGCGCAGAATGACGTGCAGTTTACGCAATATTGGGCACTGCCCGCTTATTATAATCCCGGTGCGACAGGAGAAATTGACTTCGTGCGTATCAGGGGCGCGGCAAGAATGCAGTGGGTCGGTATCGAGAATGCCCCGAGAAGTTTTCTTGCGGCGGCAGACATGCCGGTGAAAATCGGAAAAAAACGTATCGGAGTGGGAGTGAACATGAGTCAGGAATCATTGGGTCTGTTCTCCAACATGCTTGTCAATCTGCAGGGCAGCTATAAGATGAAATTCCTTAAAGGAACTCTTTCGGTAGGAGTCCAGGGTGGATATTACAATACGACTTTCAAGGGATCAGAGGTTTATATACCGGAAGGAGACGATTATCATCAGCCGGTAGACGAAGCAATACCCACACAGGATGTGACAGGATCGTCTTTCGACCTCTCGGCGGGAATATGGTACAGCCACAAATATTTTACTCTCGGTGTTTCCGGACTGCACCTTCTCGAACCGACGGTCAGACTTGAAAGCGAGGGTACGGAATCGGCAGAGGTCTCGCAATATGAAACCGTGCTCAAAAGGTCTCTTTATTTTACCGCATCCGGCAATATCGGACTCAAAAACACGTTATTTGAATTGCAGCCGTCAATGATGGTGAAGACTGATTTTGACAACTTTGGGGCTGAAGTGACAATGCGTGCGATGTATAATAAATTCCTCTCTTTCGGAATCGGTTATCGCTACAAGGATGCTGTCTGCGCCATGGTTGCAGCGGAGTTCAAGAACTTTTTTATAGGATATTCCTACGATTACCCGACATCCGCCATCTCCAGAGCATCGTCAGGAAGCCACGAGGTTGTGGTTGGATATAAGGTAAAACTCGATTTCAGCGGTAAGAACAAGAATAAGCATCGTTCCATAAGGATCATGTAAAAAGGAAATTAACAAGCTTCTATGATAAATATGAAGAAAACAACATATTCATTAGTCGGTTTTGGCGGTCTTCGGGGGGCGATGGTCGTATGCGCGGCTTTGGCTGCCGGCAGCCTCTTTGTGTCGTGCATGGGAATGAAAGGGGGCGGAAGCGGCGGAGAAGTCACCGGTGTCGGCGGGTCTTCTCTCTCGGAACCGGTGCCCTACGGAATGGTACTTATCGACAGGGGTTCCATCACGATGGGGCCGTCGAAAGATGACTCTGTCGCAGGTGTCAAGGCAGACCCGAAAGGGATTTCAGTAGATGCATTCTGGATGGATGAGACGGAAATCACGAATTCCAAATACAAACAGTTTGTATTCTGGGTGCGTGATTCAATTATCCGCGAACGACTTGCGGACCCCGCTTATGGAGGAAACGAGATATTCAAGATCGAAGAGGATAAGGAAGGAAATCCGGTGAAGCCTTATCTTAACTGGAATAAACCGATTCCATGGCGAAATCCGAACGAGGACGAGGCACGCGCAATAGAAAGTCTTTATCGCACGAATCCGATAACAGGGCAGCGCGAACTTGACCCCACGCAGCTGAATTACAGGTATGAGGTGTATAACCATACGGCTGCTGCAAAACGCGAGAACCGTCTTGATCCGGCGCGTCGAATCTACAATACGGATATTCCCGTGTCGACGGAGTTGCCGGTGATATCAAAAGACACCGCATATCTTTCGGAAGATGGCGAGATTGTCCGCGAGACTGTAAGTCGTCCGTTGACAGGGGCTTATGATTTTCTCAATACATATATCGTGAATGTCTATCCTGACACTACAGCCTGGATCAATGATTTCGAGAATGCATACAACGAGCCGTATACAAGAATGTATTTCTCTCATGCCGGATATAACGACTATCCCGTGGTGGGTGTCAGCTGGGAGCAGGCTACGGCTTTCGCCAACTGGCGCACAGACTATCTGCGCCGCTCGCTCGGCAAGGAAGGGGTATACATAGAACCTTACAGGTTGCCGACCGAAGCGGAGTGGGAATATGCCGCGCGTGCCGGAAACTCGGAATCTCCCTATCCCTGGGAGGAAACGTTGCCGATGGATGAACGTGGATGTTTTTATGCGAACTTCAAACCGATGGACGGCGATTTCGTGCGCGACGGTCATGTCATCACGTCTGCCGTAGGAACATTCAAGCCCAATGATTTCGGGTTGTATGACATGGCGGGCAATGTGTCGGAATGGACATCGACCGCTTACACGGAAAGTGTGGGCAGACAGACATCCGACCTCAATCCTGAATACAGATACGATGCGGCAAAGGAAGATCCGTACAAGATGAAGCGAAAGATCGTCAGAGGCGGAAGCTGGAAAGATGTGGCTCGCAATATACGCTCCGATCTCCGGATGTGGGAATATCAGAACGAGCAGCGGTCATATATCGGGTTCAGATGTGTGCGCTCACAGATAGGTTTTGCCAAAGGAACACAGAAAAAGAAGAAATAATGGTTAAGATACGCAAATACGCCAATGTGATAGAGCGTTTTCTTCACGGCGAGAAAGGACAGAGGTTTTTCAATTTCGCATATTCGATTGGAGCCGCTATTGTCATATGGGGTGCACTGTTCAAGATTCTTCATCTTCCGGGGGGCAGCCTCCTGCTCTGTATCGGCATGGGCACGGAGATTGCAATGTTCATACTGACGGCATTCGACCGTCCGCCAAAGGAATATGCCTGGGAAGAGGTTTTTCCGGTACTTGATTCAAAAAATGCCGATGACCGTCCTGATTTCAGCACGCATCCCGAAGTTGTGGTTGCCGGTGGAGTTTATCCCGCCGGAGAGTATTCTGAAGCCACGGCAGGGATAGCGTCTGTTCCGGCGGGAAGTCCGGCACAGGGGGTGAGCAATGTCGGGTTGCCTGAATTGCCGGAGTTGCCCAAAGTCTCCGATTTCGCGGAAGTCTCCGGCGAATATGTGGCGCAGATGCAGGCGATTGCAGAGCAGATGGCAAAACTTAACGAGACCTATTCCGAGCATATGCAGGATCTGAACCGTAATGTTTCCGGTCTTAACACGATATATGAGATTCAGCTCAAAAGTATCTCGTCGCAGCTCGAGACCATCGACCATGTCAACAGAGGACTCAAGGATATCCGCGACATGTATGAGAAATCCGCCAATGAATCTTCACGTTATTGCGAGGAGACGGAGAAGATGGCGCGCTATATGCGGCAGCTCAACGCGGTTTATGAAAAGATGATTACGGCGATGACCATCAACATGCACAATCCGATGATGGGTGGAGTGTCGCAGAATCCGTTTACGCAGGAAGAGCCGGAACAGGTCAATTCCTGATTTATCATTACTAATTGATTGGAAATGGCAGGTGGTAACAATGTAGCGAGAATGTCTCCGAGGCAGAGGATGATAAACCTGATGTATATCGTCCTTACAGCCATGCTTGCTCTGAATGTGTCGAGCGATGTGCTCAACGGATTCAGCCAGGTCCAGGACGGCATTCAGGGCACTAACCTGAATATAACGGCTCGAAACGGGGTGCAGTTCGCGCATCTCGAAAACCTGTATGACCAGAATCCTGAAAAAGCCGGACGATGGTATAAGCAAGGTGTCGAGCTGCATAAGAGATCGGATAAGCTATATGCCTTGATCGAGGATCTTAAGACAGCGATTGCAAAAGCGGCGGATGGTGCAGACGGGAAATATAGCGATATTGTAAATAACGATGACCTTGAGGCTTCGGCGGTGACAATGCTCAATCCGGCGACAAACAAGGGTCAGGCATTGCGCCGCAGTCTTGATGAATACAGGAAATATGTGGTGACCATGATTCCCGATGCCGAAAAACGCAAGGCTGTGGAGAATATGCTCTCTACGAAGGTTTCGGCGCGTAGCGGAGATGTCGGTTCTCAGTCCTGGGAGCAGAAGATGTTTGAGAATATGCCGGCTGTGGCAGTTGTCACATTGCTGACAAAAGTGCAGAACGATATACGGCAGGCAGAGTCGGAAGCCTTGTCAGGTCTTATTGCAGCTGTGGATATGGGAGACGTAAGGGTGAACGAACTGAATGCGTATGTCATCCCGGTCTCGAATATGATCATGAGGGGCGGCAAATATTCAGCAGATATCGTGCTCGCGGCAATAGACACCACGCAGCGTCCGGAAATATTCATCAACGGCTCGAAACTCAACAATTCCAAAGGTCATTATGAATTTGTTGCCGGAAGTGTCGGAACGCATGACTTCTCGGGATATATCGAGGTGCCCAGAGCCGACGGTACAACCGACAGACGACCGTTCAAGTCTTCATATACCGTGATGGAACCTATGGCGACAATCTCTCCTACGATGATGAATGTGCTTTATGCAGGAATTGCAAACCCCATCAGTATATCAGTGCCGGGGGTGCCAATGACTGCGGTGCAGGCTACAATGTCAAACGGCACATTGACAAGAAACGGCGACCATTGGGTGGCACATCCCGGTAAAGTGGGAAGCGAAGCGGTGATTTCAGTGTCGGCAAATATCGACGGACATTCACAGACTGTAGGTTCCATGACTTTCAGAGTTCGTAAACTTCCTGATCCGTCGCCATACCTTGCCATAAAAGACGGCAATGGCAACACCGTTCATTACAAGGGATCGCCCAAACGTATATCAAAAGGCGCGCTTATGGCATCTGAAGGTATAGGGGCTGCGATAGATGACGATATTCTGAATGTTACATATTCAGTTGTGTCTTTCTCAACTGTCTTTTATGACCAGATGGGAAATGCGATTCCGGAACTTTCCGACGGATCGAGATTCTCTCCTCGACAGAAAGAGCAATTCCGCAGACTTAAACCGGGCAAGACATTCTTTATAACAGATGTCAAGGCGAAAGGACCCGATGGAATCACACGCGACATCTCACCTATGCAGGTGGTGTTGAACTAACAGGATATTTCTTTAGAAGAACATGATAAAGATGAAAATATACAGAAAAATATTCCTCATGCTTTTTGCGGGAGTTGTGTCTCTTGGCGCGGTGGCGCAGGTCGAGACCGGCGGAGTGGTTCGCAAACGGTCGGAGCGTGATAAGAAAAAGACTGAAAAGACAGTCGGTGTCACCGACCGCATGCAATCTTTTTATGAAAAAAAGAATACACATGATGCCGACCTTTCGTACATGAGGGAGATTTATCGGGATCTTGACCTGACCAAAGCGGAGAATACGCCTCTGTATTATCCGGAGGATGTGATTGACGGTCGTGAGAATCTGTTGCGGGTTATCCTTGGCGCAGTGATTGACGGACGCATTCCAGCTTATGAATATCTTGACGGTCGTGAAATCTTCACAGACCAGTATAAAGTAAAAGTAGGGGAGATGCTCGACCGCTTCGGCATATATTATACGGAGGCAAAAGGTTCAACCGCAAGAAATCCCAAATATCATATTGAAGAGGCAGACATGCCGACAGGGCAGGTGCTCAACTATTATATAATAGAAAAGTGGGAGTTCGACAGACGTTCAAACCGCATGAAAACGCGGGTTGAGGCAATATGTCCGGTGATGAAGCGTACGGGAGATTTCGGCGGCGAGGCAAAATATCCGATGTTCTGGGTGAAGTTTGACGCACTGCGTCCTTTCCTTGCCCATCAGTATGTTTTTGTCAACGATGACAACAATATCCCACAATACAGCCTTGACGACTATTTTACTCTTGGCATGTATGAAGGAGAAATCTATAAGACCCGCAACTTGAAGAATCTTTCGATGGCACAGATGTATCCTGACGAGGACATGCGCAAACAGGCTCAAGACAGCATTGACAACCGGCTTAAGAATTATGGCAAGGATCTTTGGGTTCCTACAAGAGAGGAATATCTCGCCATGAAAGAGAAGGAAGAGGAGCTGGCGAAGTCAATCGCATCGGGTGATACCATTCCCGGACGGACAATGGTGGCGGAGTCAACGACTGTAAAGAAGGCGAGTGCGCGCACAAGAAAACGCACCTCGACTGTAAAAAAGGCAAAAGCTCCCAAAGTGAAATCCTCATCTTCAAATCAGCCGAACTCATCTGCCGCGAAATCTGTCCGCAGACGCAAGCGTTAGAGCGGAGCGAAGAAAAGAGGAACATCGACATTTTTATATAGAAATACGTTTGGGTCGGGTCATTGATGTCCCGACCCAATTTGTATCAAAAAAAAATACGAAAAAATATTGTTTGCATAAATCTGTGTTTTGCAGTCATTTAATATGGTCTTTAGGGGAGATTTTGAAATTTTTCGCAAATTTTTTTGTTTTAAAATTTGCACGGTAAAGAAATTTGATATA
>CAMWMW010000047.1 GCA_947175455.1 uncultured Porphyromonadaceae bacterium
GGTTCATAGACATATTCGGTCTCGCGAAAGCCCAGTTCACGCAATCTTCCTGTAAGATCGGAAAGAATCGTGCGCGAACCGATTTTCAGCGATATGCTGTTGTCGGCTATTGTCGCGGCATCCGCCACTTTTTCCGCCAAAGCTTCGGGATAAGTGACAATGAAACGTATCTTTCCCTTTTTATCTCCCAATGCATCGAGCACTTCAGTGCGGAGAATCTGCGACGGAGCATCCGGCTGCCCGTATTTTATATCGCGTTTGTAGCCGCTCGGAAATATTCCCACGGCATCCGGACCTGCGATCTGACACAAATCGTTGTAAATGTAGCCTGCCGAATCCAGATCATCGGCAATTATGATGTGAGGATGCGCGGTCGGTCTGAGTCCGGCAAACAGCATGGCGGAAGAACTCCCCTCCAGACCGGAGAGGAGCAATCTTCTTGTTTTTTTGTCAGACAAGACCTTTTCCAACGCGGAGATACGCGTCTCTGTGGCAAAAAGTTTATCAGCTTCCTTTAATTCCATAGGATATTGAAGTTGTGCTCACGGATACAGAAGTTTTCAGACAAAACGTCTTATTTCCGGTTTATTCCCAATTCCTTGTTATATAGATTCGAATCCTTAAGGATTTCTTCGGCAAGTTTAAGCGCTTTGTCATTCTTAAGCTCAAACGCCATTTTCCCTTTGTCGTAATAATACCTGCCGACAATCTCCGAGCCAAGGTATTCGGCAATCTCATCGCGATGGGTATCAAGGTCATGGTCAAGATTATGAGTGAGCAGTTCCGTAATCCTGTCGAGCTGAGCCTTTGTCTCATCGTTCATATAACCTTCGGTCTCTGCCGCTGTGCGCAACTGTTTCACCAGTTCTTCACACACCTTGTCATATTTGAATTTCTCGGGATCAATGAATTTTTTGAAATCGCCATAGATTTCATCAGTTATCTCAAAATCCTTCGGCTGACAGATCGTCGGATTTGCGGCAGTGAACTTTGTGGCGAAATCAAACGCCCAGTTGTCGGCGACTATATTATAAACCAGACGGTTGATCTTGCCCCAGTCTACTGTAGTGTCAGGACGCAGTCCGCCTCCGTCGCGAACCTCGCGACCATTCGCGGTGCGATAGACATTGGTAAGGCTGTCGGGCACACGTGCCACAGTTCCGTCTGCATTGCGGTGAGAGTAATCCACTGCCTGGATCAACCTGCCGGACGGCAGATAATATTTTGCCACAGTCACCTTGAGCAGACCGCCGTAAGGAAGCTGCACCGGTGTCTGCACCAATCCCTTGCCGAAACTTCTGGAACCTATCAGAACCGCACGGTCAAGATCCTGAAGCGAGCCTGCGACAATCTCCGATGCCGAGGCACTCCCGCCGTCTATAAGCACGGCAAGCGGAATTTCCGGAAATATCGGTTTGCGTGTTGTCTTGTAAATTTTCTCCTGAAGAGGGTCTCTGCCTATGGTATGGACAACCTCGGTGCCCTTCGGAACGAAACATCCCACAAGATCCACCGCGCTTTCCACCAATCCGCCTCCGTTGCCGCGAAGGTCGATGACTATTCCCTTCAGCCCCTTGTCTTCCTTGAATTTTTCAAGAACACGGCGAACCTCAGCCGGCGTCTTGTCGATAAAACTTGTAAGACGAAGATAGCCGATGCTGTTTATTATGGTGTCATATCCCATGCTCGGTTCCTGCACCTTTGCCCTCGTAATCTCGAATGTCTGAATGGAATCGGCGACATAAGGACGCTTGACCGTGACACGAACCTGAGTTCCAGGAACGCCTTTCAGGAGTCTGGTTACAAAATCGCTCTCTTTCTTTTCCACATCCGTTGTGTCTACGCGGATGATATGGTCGCCGGGACGCAGTCCGCCTTTGGCGGCAGGGCTTCCTTCCATAGGCTGGGATATGTAGGAACTTCCGTTACGTTGCATTATATAACTGCCGATGCCTCCGTATTCACCGGTGGTCATTTTCTGCAGTTTCTCCTGGTCGTCCGCACTGTAATATTCAGTATAGGGGTCTGTTGACGCGAGAAAAGCCTCTATAGCCGCCTTGAAGCTCTGATCGGTATTGATTGTGTCGACATAATGCAACTCGACCTGCTTGACAATGGAGTTGAAATTATTCAGATTACGTGCCAGAGACGCATCGTGGCTTTTCTGTGCCGACAATGTCAGACCAAGAGCCGCCACCGCGACAGAGGCGGGCAATATTCGGAGAAATCTTGTTTTTTTCATCATTATTCTTTGGGGATATCGGGATGGGGATAGTCTACGGTGAAATGCAACCCTCTGCTCTCTTTGCGCTCCATCGCCTGACGCATGATCAGATAGGCAACGTTGATGATGTTTCGCAACTCGCACAGTTGCCGCGAAGGCTTGCTGCATTTGAAAAGGGCTTCTGTCTCCTGATAAAGGATATCCAGCCGGTTCCATGCGCGCTTGAGTCTGAGGTCACTCCTCACAATCCCAACGTAATAACCCATAATCTGGTTCACCTCTTTTTCCGATTGGGTTATCAGCACCATCTCTTCCGGATGCGCGGTACCTTCATCATTCCATTCCGGCACATCTTCACGCCAGTCATATTCGCCGAGGTGTTCAAGTGCGTGGCGGGCAGCGGCATCGGCATAGACAACCGCTTCTATCAGAGAATTGGAAGCCAGACGGTTTCCTCCGTGAAGTCCCGTGCAGGAACATTCGCCTACGGCATAAAGACGGGCAATGGAACTCTCTCCGTTGAGATTCACCTTGATGCCCCCGCAGAGATAATGAGCGGCAGGCGCTACCGGAATCATGTCCTTGGTTATGTCGATGCCGAGAGAAAGGCATTTTTCGTAGATATTCGGAAAATGGCGTTTAGTCTCCTCAGGATCCTTGTGAGTCACATCAAGAAACACATGGTCTGTGCCATGCAGTTTCATTTCAGAGTCTATGGCACGTGCCACGATATCTCTCGGAGCCAACGAAAGCCTCGGGTCATACTTCTGCATGAATTCCTCTCCGTCAAGATTGCGGAGCACCGCGCCGTATCCTCTCATCGCCTCGGTAATCAGGAAGCTCGGACGATCTCCCGGATGATAAAGGGCAGTGGGATGAAACTGTATGAACTCCATGTCGCTGACGGTGCCCTTGGCACGATATACCATGGCGATTCCATCGCCTGTGGCGATCAATGGATTTGTTGTGGTTGTGTATACTGAACCGACACCTCCTGTAGCCATTACGGTGACTTTCGCGAGGAATGTATCGACCTCTCCCGTCTGTTCATCAAGAACATAGGCACCATAACATGTAATGTCCGGTGTGCGGCGCGAAACTATCTTGCCAAGATGATGCTGGGTGATGATCTCCACGGCAAACCGGTCGGTAAACACATCTATATCCGGATTATTCTTTACCGTCTCCACAAGACTTGTCTGGATTTCGGCGCCCGTATTGTCGGCATGATGAAGAATCCGGAACTCCGAATGCCCTCCCTCACGGTGAAGATCGAAGTCTCCGTTATCATTCTTGTCGAAATCCACACCCCAGCCTATAAGTTCCATGATCTGAGAAGGGGCGTTCCTTACCACTTTCTCCACAGCGGCGGGATCACTGAGCCAGTCTCCCGCAACCATTGTGTCGTGGATATGTTTCTCGAAATTGTCTTTTTCGAGATTTGTCACTGAAGCGACGCCCCCTTGTGCAAAGAACGTATTCGCCTCATCGGTGGTTGTCTTGCAGATCATTCCCACCTTTGCTCCCGCTCGGGCAGCCTTGAGCGCGAAACTCATTCCGGCAATGCCTGAGCCAATCACTAAGCAATCATATTTATATACCATCTCTTAATGGATTAACTTGCAACTTGCAAATTTAACAATTCTTTTTCAAAATCATCCATTATATTTGCCAAATCACCGCCAATACGCAAAAATACGCACACTTCCGGCAGGAATGGCGGTAAAAACATGACCAATAATATCCTGTTTTGGAAAAATTTTGCTAACTTTGCATAGCTGAGGCTATCTGTTTGAATTTTGAGCATTTAAGAATGCTGTTTAAAAATGACAACATTATGAAACTGTCATCTGTATACGATAACTTATTCTCGGGCACACCCTTGTCAATCCCGGACCGGGAAATGGACGAGGTACGCGACTCCTACGAATTTCTAAAGGGCTTTGTCGCAGACAAGGTTATTTACGGAATAAACACCGGATTCGGACCAATGGCACAGTGGCGTGTGGATGACAAGCACCTCCTTGACTTGCAATACAATATCATCCGCAGCCATGCCACAGGCACCGGTAATCCCTTGACCGAGACAGAGGTCAAGGCGGCAATGATTGCACGCATCGGCACATTCCTTCAGGCTCGTTCGGGAATCAACCCGTCTGTAATACTGTTGCTGCAGGAATTCGTCAACCGCGGCATATACCCTTTCGTCCCCGGACACGGGAGTGTCGGCGCAAGCGGAGACCTTGTGCAGCTCGCGCATATCGCCTTATGCCTCATCGGTGAAGGGAAGGTGCGCTTCAAGGGGGAATGGAGACAAACGGCGGAAGTCCTGAATGAGGAAGGTCTCAGACCCATGGATATATGCATCCGTGAGGGGCTGTCGGTGACAAACGGCACTTCCGTCATGACCGGGATTTCCATCGTAAACCAGTATTACGCGGAAAATCTCCTGAAATATGCAGTCGTGGCAGGTGCCTGGATAAACGAGATTGCCTCTTCTTACGATGACTTTATGTCGGTGGAAGAAAACATCTGCCGCCGCCAGCCGGGGCAACAGACAATTGCCCGCTGGCTCCGGGAGACAAGCGAAGGCAGCGGACTTCTCAAAAAACGCGAGCATGAACTTTATGACCCCGCAAAAAACAAGGATTCTTATTTCGAGCATAAAGTTCAGGCATATTACTCATTGCGTTGTATTCCCCAGATCTACGGTCCTGTTTTAGACACGCTCGCAAATGCCGCAGAGGTTCTGGAGAATGAAATAAACTCGGCGTGCGACAACCCGATTGTGGACCATACAGCCGGAAACATTTTTCATGGCGGGAATTTTCACGGTGATTATATTTCCCTGGAGGAAGACAAGGTGAAAATCGCTATGGTGCGTGTCGCCATGACTGCCGAGCGTCAGCTGAATTATCTCTTCCACGACCGCATCAACGGCATTCTGCCACCGTTCCTTAATCTTGGAGTGCTCGGACTTAACTATGGAATGCAGGCGTGCCAGTTCACGGCGACATCCACCACTGCGGAGTGCCAGACGCTCGCCATGCCGAACTATGTTCACAGCATACCCAACAACAACGACAACCAGGACATCGTGAGCATGGGCACAAATTCGGCACTTCTGTGCCGGAAAGTTATCGACAACGCCTATCAGGTCATGTCCATCCTATATATCGCTCTCGCTCAGGCTACGGATTGTCTGCAGATTGCCGACAAACTGTCGCCAAAGACCCGCGAGCAATATGATGCAATACGCAAAATCTGCCCCAAATTCATTGAAGACACTCCGTTCTATGAAGAAGTGGCGGAAACTGAGAATTATTTAAGAACGAATATCATCCAATACTTGAAATCATGAATTTTGCATTGGTTACAGGTGGTTCACGCGGACTTGGCGCGGCTATATGCAGGCATCTCGCTTCGCAAGGACTTGGAATAATCATAAATTATCATTCCAACGAAACTGCGGCTCAGGAAGTTGCAGAGACGATACGCAAGATCGGCGGCGTCGCCGACCTTCTCCCCTTCGATGTCAGCAACGAGCAAGCCGTAGACTCAGCATTGGAAAAATGGGAAGAGACACACCCCTCCGACCGCATAACCGTGCTTGTCAACAACGCAGGCATACGTGAAGACAGCCTGCTGATATTCATGCAGACCGAACAATGGCACAAGGTCATCAGCACAACCCTCGACGGTTTCTTCTATGTGACCCGCCGTGTTCTCAAGGGGATGCTGACGAAACGCCACGGAAGGATCATCAATATTGCCTCACTTTCCGGTCTGAAAGGATTGCCGGGACAAGCGAACTATTCTGCGGCAAAGGCGGCTCTTATCGGTGCCACAAAAGCCCTTGCCCAGGAAGTCGCCCCTCGCAAGGTCACGGTAAACGCAGTCGCTCCCGGCTTCATCAGATCAGACATGACGAAGGATCTCGATGAGGAGTCATTAAAAAAGACAGTGCCTCTCGGAAGATTCGGGGAGGCTGACGAAGTCGCGGCACTCGTGGCGTTTCTCGCCTCTGACAGTGCGGCATACATCACAGGCGCGACAATATCTGTCAACGGGGGATTATACTGACGCCCCGAATAGATTCAGAAAAAACAATGAGCAGAAGAGTTGTGATAACAGGTATGGGAATATGGTCCTGTATCGGCAAAAATAAAGAAGAAGTCCGTGATTCGTTGTATAACGGCAGATCAGGGATAGGCATCGAACCTGAACGTCTGCAATACGGCTATCGTTCGGGACTCACCGGAATCGTGGAGCATCCGGTGCTGAAGGGTGTCCTCGACAGACGCACGCGTGTCGGACTCTCCGAAGAAGCGGAATATGCATATATGGCAGCCAAAGAGGCTTTCGAAGAAGCGGGAGTCGACAGTGGCTATCTCCGCGAAAACGAGGTAGGAATCATATTCGGCAACGACTCATCGGCAAAACCGGTGATCGAAGCTGCCGAAATAATGAAAGAGAAACATGATTCGGCACTTATCGGTTCGGGATACATATTCCAGTCGATGAACTCTACGGTCAACATGAATCTCAGCACCATCTTCAGTCTGAAAGGCATCAACTTCACAGTAAGCGCCGCCTGCGCGAGCGGTTCGCACTCCATAGGTCTTGCATTCATGATGATAAAACAAGGATTACAGGACATGATTCTTGCGGGGGGCGCACAGGAAACAAATTTCTACTCCATGGCAACATTCGACGCACTCGGAGCTTTTTCGGTGCGTATGGACGAGCCAACGAAAGCTTCGCGTCCCTTCGATGCCTCGCGCGACGGACTCATTCCAAGCGGCGGCGCAGCAGCTCTTGTCCTTGAAGACTATGATCATGCCGTGGCACGCGGTGCCAACATCCTTGCAGAGGTAGTGGGTTACGGTTTTTCTTCAAACGGAGGCGGCATATCACAACCAAGCGACGACGGTTCGCTGAAAGCTATGAGCCGCGCCATGAAGGATGCGGGAGTTTCCCCCGATGAAATTGACTATATCAATGCTCATGCCACTTCCACTCCACAAGGCGATGAATTCGAGGCATTGGCGCTCGACCGTCTTTTCAGAGGGAAGAAAGCCTTGATAAGCAGCACCAAGTCTATGACCGGTCATGAATGCTGGATGGCTGGGGCAAGCGAGATTGTGTATAGCGTGATCATGATGCAAAACAATTTCGTGGCGCCAAACATCAACCTTGAGACCCCATGCGAGGCGGCTGCCAATCTAAACATAGCCCGGGAAACAGTGGATATGCCTCTGGACATCATTCTCTCCAACTCATTCGGATTCGGTGGCACCAACAGTGCCATTGTTATACGCAAACCGAGATAATCTCTGGATCTCCATGAAGTGGACATGAAAACAACAATAACAACTTAAACTGACCGTTATGAGACAGATTTTCAAACGATTTATGATGATTGTGTGCTTCGCCATGATAGGTGTGGTCACAATGAGTGCCGAAGAGCTTCAAGAAGTGGTGTACCTCAAAAACGGCAGTATAATCCGCGGCACCATCGTAGAGCAAGTGCCAAACCAGAGTCTCAAAATCAAAACCACCGACGGCAATATCTTCGTCTTCAAGATTGAAGAAGTTGAGAAAATCACAAAGGAACCGGTTTATCAGCCAAAATCCAACCGCAGCAGCTATAGCTATGGGGTAACAGACAGCACACACGCGGAAAGCGTTCAAAGCCGACAATACCCCGTTTATGATCCCTACGGTTGGGAAAAAGCGCCCCGTTATCGCGGATTTGTAGGAGCCTCAACTGTGATCGGTTTTGGCGATTGCAATCTTTCACGGGTGATGCTCAATACATCTCATGGCGTACAAATCATCCCTGAATTGTTTGTAGGTGTTGGCACCGGAATCACTGCCTGGTTTGACCCAAATGATTATTGGGAAGACAACACATATACGAGCATTCCTGTATTTGCGAATATAAGAGGAGAAATCCATAATATTCTAAGGAAAAATTTCTCTCCATACCTTGATGTGAAACTGGGCTACAATTTTGTAGATCTTCAGGGATTATTTTTCGCTCCCGAGATCGGTTGCCATTTCTATTTCGGACATAAGAAAATCGGGCTTGGATTCGGCATAGGATACCAGCTACAACAAGCTAAGGTTACGTATTATTACGGATATGGCTACACGCCATACACATATACGGAGAATCTCAACGGTATCGCTATCAGCGTAGCCTTCGATTTCTAAATAAAAAACACTGGGGGGTCGAATAAATTTTACCAATATTAAACAATTGATAATAAGCATTTTACCCCCCCCGAAAAATTTATCTTGATTTGTTGGATATTTAATCGGGAAAATATTAATTTTGTATTAAATCACTTAATAAATGGGAACATAGCCGACTTCTTGTC
>CAMWMW010000048.1 GCA_947175455.1 uncultured Porphyromonadaceae bacterium
GTATATGACAAGGAAGACCTCGCCGGACTTCCGGAGTCTTCCGTTGCCCAGGCAGCGCAGGAAGCCAAAAACCGTGGTCTTGACGGTCTGTGGGTATTCACGCTTCACGGTCCAAGCCGTCTGCCTGTGCTTCAGAGCGCGGACTCCCGCGGTCTTCGCGAGGCAATGTACAAAGGCTACACCTCATTGGCTTTCACCGGCTCCAACAGCAACCTTCCCATAATCGAGAAGATTGTGAGACTCCGTGACCAGAAAGCCAAAATCATGGGATTCGACAACTTCGCGCAGATGATGACCAGCCGCGTCATGGCAAAGACTCCCGAAGCTGCGTCAGAGCTGCTTCTCAGCGTCTTCGAACCGGCTGTAAAACGTTCTGCCGAAGAGGTTAAAGACATGCAGGCATATGTGGATGCCAACGGCGGCGGATTCAAGATCGCTCCCTGGGACTATTATTACTATGCAGGCAAGGTGAAGAGCCAGAAATTTGACCTCGACGAGAACGAACTCCGCCCATATTTCGCGCTTGACAATGTTCTCAAAGGGATGTTCGAATGCGCGGAAAAGCTCTGGGGAATAAAGATGGTACCGATGCCTGACGCTCCCAAATATATCGAGGACATGGCGGTATACGATGTTGTCGATGCAAAGACCGGCGAACACATCGCCGTGTGGATGTGCGACTACTTCCCACGCGCAACCAAACGTCAGGGAGCCTGGATGGAACAGCTTCAGAGCTGCGGAATCTTCGAAGACGGCAAAGAACGCAGACCTATCGTATATAACGTCGGCAATTTCACACCTCCGGCAGGAGATGTTCCCGCACTCCTTACAATAGATGAAGTGGAGACCACATTCCACGAGTTCGGACACGCGCTGCAGGCAATTCTCTCACGCGCACCCTACAAGTCTCTCGCAGGGACCAACGTTGACCGCGACTATGTGGAGATGTGCTCGCAGATCAACGAGCATTGGGCATTCGAACCGGAAGTGCTCAAAAGCTATGCCCGCCACTACAAGACCGGCGAGGTCATTCCCGACGAGCTTATCGAAAAAATCGGCAAGGCTTCCAAGTTCAATCAGGGATTCGTGGCGACAGAGCTTGCCGGAGCCGCACTTCTTGACCTTAAATACGGTCAGACACCCGAAGTCACAGACGTTGTGGCATTCGAGAAGAAAACAGGCGATGAAATCGGCATGCCAAAGGAAATCACATACCGCTACCGTTCTCCCTACTTCAAGCATATCTTCGGCAGCGACGGCTATGCGTCAGGCTACTACACTTATCTCTGGGCTCAGGTTCTTGAGGCAGACGCGTGGGAACTCTTCAAACAGAAAGGTATCTTCGACAAGAAGACCGCCGCGTCTTTCAAGAAAAACATCCTTGAAGCCGGCGATACGGAAGATCCGATGGTATTGTTCAAGAAATTCCGCGGACACGCTCCCGATGCCAAGGCTCTTCTCCGCCTGAGAGGATTCGAATAATCCACGCTCCCGCAGAATGACAAAACGACAAACGGAACTCGCCTTGACTTATTTTTCCTGACATCAGCTAGATATGTCATTGAGCTCGTCTTGACTTATTTACGAAAGTTAAAACAAGTTCACAGTTTAAAACGGCGGTGTGTCAAAATTGATAAAATTTGACACACCGCCGTTATTTTAGCCGGATGGCGAGGATGCTGTCAGAATGGTTCGGATGGTAGGCGGCTGAATGTGAGGCTGAAGGGAGTTGACTTTCGTCAATGACCGAAGCCGAATCATTCAGCCAACGACCCAGACGGGCTATTATGACACATCCTCGTTTTTATTTCTCCAACTCAAGAAGAAACCTTTTTGCCGCCATACCACCTGCGTATCCGGTGAGTCCACCTCCTGCCCCTATGATTCTATGGCACGGTATGAAAATCGAGACCGGATTTGCCGCCACGGCTCCTGCTACAGCCCTTGCTCCGTCCGGCATCCCGACGATCCCGGCAAGTTCCCCGTATGTCAAGGTTTCCCCGAAAGGTATTTCCGCCAGACACTCCCAGACTTTGCGGCGGAACGGTGTCCCGGCAGGAGAAACCGCGATATCAAACCTATGCCGTCTGCCGGAAAAGTACTCGTCAAGCTGTCTTTTAGCGCAAGAAATCAGATCGTAATCCATTTTCCTGTCAGCCAGCCGTTCAAGATTGCCCCGGTGTCGGGAACTGTCCGCCCAGTCGCACATAATCAGTTTTCCGCCGGCAGCCGCAAGATGAAGAATACCGCAGGGGGAGAGATATTCGATAGTATCCATGTTCAATAATATTCATATACAATAACAACGGAAAAGAAGCGTTATCTATATACACTCACACTCACTAATTCCTGAAGGTCGCGTATCATTACGGTTGCGGCCTTCACTCTTTGTGTGAAAAGGGTATGTTTATACCCTTTGATGGTATCATTGATTCCAAAATCTTTCGGTAATTTTGCATTGACAAAAACTGCAGATACAATAAACCTATGGAAACAATCAGAGATAAAGAATTCGGTGGAGAACGCCCCCTTTTCGGGACACGCGGACTGCATCTTGAAAACGTCACATTTCATGCCGGAGAATCAGCCCTCAAATGCTGTGCCGACATAGAGGCTGACAAATGCCGTTTCGAGGGTAAATATCCCTTCTGGCACGTAGACGGGTTCAAGGTGAGGAATTCACTCTTCACCCCCGGCGCCCGCGCCGCGCTGTGGTATTCCCGCAATCTTGAGATGACCGACACTCAGGTAGACGCGCCAAAGATGTTCAGGGAGATGGACGGCATCGTGCTGCGCAATGTAAACATCCCGGACGCAGAAGAGACACTGTGGCATTGCGCCAATGTGGACATCCGTGATGTCAAAGTGGCAAACGCCGACTATCTTTTCATGCATTCCCACGACATCCGTATCGAAAACTGGCATCAGCACGGCAACTATTCATTCCAGTATTGCCGCAATGTGGAGATCCGTAATGCTGAAATCCATTCCAAAGACGCATTCTGGGGCACTGAGAATGTAACGATATATGATTCCGTCGTTACGGGGGAATACCTCGGATGGCATTCCCGCCGGCTGCATCTTGTGCGCTGCCGCATCTCAGGCACGCAGCCGCTCTGTTATTGCCGCGACCTCGTACTTGAGGACTGCGTGTTTGAGGAAGACTGCGACCTCGCATTCGAAGACAGCGAAGTCAACGCCACCCTGCTCTCGCCTGTGACAAGCGTGAAGAATCCCATGCGCGGCAGCATAACGGCAGAAAAAATAAAAGAAATCATAATCGACGGTTTCTCGAAAGCCTCGGAACCTGTAAAAATCATTTCTACAAATGCAATATAATTTTGACGAACTCACGGAACGCCGGAACACAGGCTGCGTGAAATGGGACTCCGACAATGACACCGACATGCTTCCCCTGTGGGTGGCTGACATGGATTTTCAGACCGCGCCGTCAGTAAAGGAAGCGGTCATGAGCCGTGCCGCCACGGGGATATACGGCTATGTCCGTGTGCCGGACTCTTATTACGAGGCTCTGACACGCTGGTTCGAGACGCGTCACGGATGGCATATCGACAGGAATATGGTAATCTATACCTCAGGGGTAGTCCCGGCACTGTCGGCAATAATCAAGGCACTCGTCAGACCGGGTGAAGGTGTGATCATACAGACGCCGGCATACAACTGTTTCTTCTCTTCGGTGAGAAACAACCATGCCATAGAGACAGACAACCCTCTGAAACGCATCGAGACCGCTTCCGGATTCACATATGAGATTGATTTCGAAAACCTTGAGGCTGCGGCGTCAAGACCTGAGACCAGACTTCTCCTACTTTGCAACCCTCAGAATCCTACAGGCCGCGTCTGGACCCGCGCCGAACTTGAACGGGTGCGCGACATATGCCGCCGCAACGGAGTCCGTGTCCTCAGTGATGAAATCCACTGCGAACTGATACACGGAGGCTATGAATACATTCCATATGCGACCATCGACCCGGAAGCCGTTGTATGCTGCTCTCCGAGCAAGGCATTCAATACCGCCGGTCTCCAGACAGCCAATATCGTATGTCCGGATACGGAAACCCGGGACCTCATCGACCGTGCGATAAACGACAATGAGGTGTGCGACATAAATCCGTTCGGAGTCGTGGCATTGGAAGCCGCGTACAATGACGGAAGCGAGTGGCTGGATGCATTAAACAATTATCTTGACGACAATTACCGCTATCTCCGCGAGACCCTCGGCTCCGCATTCCCGCAGTTGAAGATATGCGATTCACAGGCAACATATCTTGCATGGATTGACATACGCCCTCTGGGCATAAGTTCCGACAACCTCGGAAAACTGCTCAGGGAGAGAGGGAAAGTACACATAAATTCCGGCACGATGTATGCGGGCGAAGGCTACATACGCATCAACTATGCCTGCCCGCGCTCCCGCCTCGCGGAAGCCCTGCGCCGGATTGCCGGAGTTTTGGAAACTCTATAGAAACTGTTTATATTTAATTCGAAATTTTTTATATAGTGAATCTTGATGAACCTCACAATTAAATTTAAACAGTTTCTATAGAAAAAAATGATGAAATCAGACATCCGTTTCATTCGCGAAGGGAAAGAACTCTCGTGGAAGCAACGTCTGAGGCTCACAGTCTCGCTTTCACTGCCCGCGATGCTCGCACAATTGTCGAGCATCGCGATGCAGTATATAGATGCCTCTATGGTAGGAAGACTCGGTGCGGATGACTCCGCTTCCATCGGACTGGTGTCTACAAGTCTCTGGCTTTTCTGGGGGATATGCTCGGCAATGACTTCCGGATATTCCGTGCAGGTCGCACACCGCGTCGGAGCCAGAGACAACGAGGGGGCGCGGCGCGTACTGCGCCAGGGCATCACCGCCAGTCTGTTATTCAGTGTCGCGACGGCACTCACAGGCGTGGCGATAGCGTTGCCCCTGCCTCACTGGCTCGGAGGTGGAGAAGCGATATGCCCGAAAGCCTCGCTTTATTTCGTTGTTTTTGTGGCGGCGCTACCCTTGCTTACAATGAATTATCTTGCCGGCGGAATGCTGCGGTGTGTCGGCAACATGAAAATTCCGAGTCTTCTCAGCGGAATGATGTGCGTGCTTGACTGCATGTTCAACTTCCTGCTTATTTTCCCGTCACACCATTATGACATCTCGGGTATACATGTCACAATACCCGGAGCAGGATTAGGTGTGCTCGGCGCGGCTTTGGGAACCGTGGCGGCAGAAGCCGTATGCGCGGTCATAATGATGTATTATGCATGTGTGCGCCAGCCGGAGCTACGCATATGGAGAACAAAAGGGAGCTTCCGTCCCACTTCGGACATCACCCGTAAGGCAGCTTCAATCTCCGCACCCATGACTCTGGAACACGCAGTCATCTGCGGCGCACAGATAGCAATCACAATGATCGTGGCTCCCCTCGGTGTCATCGCTATCGCGGCAAACGCATTTGCCGTTACAGCCGAGAGTCTCTGTTACATGCCCGGATATGGAATCGGAGACGCCGCCACCGCACTTACCGGACAGAGCCACGGAGCCGACCGGCCGAGGCTTGTGAGACAATTCGGTTACATGGCGGTAGGACTCGGCATGACCGTCATGTCGGCAATGGGAGTGCTGATGTATCTGTTCTCTTATGAAATCATGGCGGCAATCACACCGGTAGAGGCAATACGCGAACTCGGGTCGGAAGTGCTGCGCATCGAGGCATGGGCGGAACCGATGTTCGCCGCATCCATTGTGGCATATGGCGTATTCGTAGGCGTGGGCAACACCACATTGCCTGCCGTCATGAATTTCGGCAGCATATGGGCTGTAAGGGTTCCGCTCGCATGGCTGCTCGCCAAGTCCATGGGCTTGCAGGGTGTCTGGATCGCCATGTGCATCGAGCTGATATTCCGTGGCACCATATTTCTCGCACGCCTCTTTTTCTCACGCTGGTACCATCCACGTAAACAAGAACATACGGATCCGGCATCAGTAATCACATAGCAAAGAGGGCATTCCAAAGAATGCCCTCTTTGCTATGTGATTACTGATCAACATCTTAAATACTGAGTGACACTCCGCACGTCAGACAACGGGGCAGCGCCGGACCATACATATATCCGGAATCCCGGAGAGAACCCGTATCAAAGTCACGCTGATAGGAGTTGAATATGTTGCTTACCCCTGCTGTCACGTCAATATCCACTTTCTTGAAAATCTTAAAGCAGTATGCGAGTTTTACCGATGCGTCGAAGAAGGATTCGGTGCGCACCGCAAGATCCACATCTGTTCCTGAACCGACAAGATGCTGCACAGTCATCGGACCGGTAAGCGTTCCTGTGAATATAGCCCTGAATTTGGGAAGTATCTCCCAGTTGGCGGTAAAATAGCCATATACATCCGGTGTGCGGAACATCCTCTTCTCCGCCGGGACATCGGGGTTGTCGCTCCACACTTCCGGATTTTTGTAACGGCTGCGCTGGAGAGTGACACCTGCCTGCACATCAAAATGAGACGAGAAGAAAGCCTTTGCCTCAAGATTCAATCCGAACACCCGCGCTCCCGAACCGTTGTAACGCTCAAGAACGGCATTCCCCTGGGCATCGGTGCCGTCAAGCGGACGGAGCGCGAACACATCGCGCAGATCGGTAAAGAATCCCTCGATAAGAAGATTGGTCTGAACGTTTCCGAAAGTATGGTAAAGATCTGCCGACGCGCTGAAACTCTGAGAACTCTCCTGCTTCAAGTCCGGGGCAAGCACGGTCACCACCCTTTCACCACCTACGATCGCGATGTGCAGATCCTCGTCATATGCCTGCGGAGAACGGAAACCTGTTGAATACGACAACCGGAAATTCGCGCTGCGCGACGGATTGAAACGGATGTTGGCACGCGGAGAGACAATCGGGTTCTTTATCAGAGAGTGCTTGTCGAGACGTGCGCCCACAAGAAATCCCCACTTCTCGTTGCGCCATTCATTCTGAAGATAACCGCTGAATATGTTCACATTCTGCAGCAGGTTGTGCCCGTATCCAATTGTCACGTCATGCAGGCGGTTATAGGAATACTCGAGTCCGGCTACAAGTTCCGAGGGCATGAACAGAAAATGAGTGATCGGATGGGTCCACTGTGTACCTGCCGTAACGACAAGGTCCGACGTGCGGCCGTATGCGTCGGGATCCATATCGGAGCCGTAATAGCTTTTGCGTTTCGTTGCCTGCATTGCTGAAAAGACAGACACGTGGTCACGCCTGTCGCGGGGCCATATGTCATATGTCACTTCGGCAGCATGTATGTTGTGCTCCACCTGCTCGGCGATCATCGCCAGATGCGGCGGCTCGTCAAGCTGGTCACCTCCGCGCCTGTATTCATGCGTGTTGTGGTATTCCACAGAAAGACGCGAATCCTCCGTTGTGCGGAGAAACGTCCGTGCGCCGAGAGTCTGTGTCTTCAATTGGGCAACTTCGGAAAAGCCGTCGCCATTGTGGTCATACCCGTCGCGGTAACGGCTTTGTCCGTAAATAAAAATACCCGCCTTGTCATTGTCGGTGACAACAGAAGCATTAAGGGTCGTATTGTTGTCAAGAGAACCCGACGGACCTATGGAAGTAAGCGTATGTGAGATTTTTGCGGAGTTCTCGCGGGGATCTTTTGTGATTATGTTGATTGTTCCGCCGATGGCTGAAGACCCGAACAGCGCGGATCCGCCGCCACGCATCACTTCGATACGGTCAATCATGTTCGCGGGAATCTGTTCAAGACCATAGACTCCCGTAAGGGCGGAGAAGACTGGACGCGAATTCATGAGAATCTGGGAATAATGTCCGTCGAGACCATTGATGCGGACCTGTGTGAACCCGCAGTTCTGGCAATCGTTCTCAACGCGCACGCCAGGCTGGAAATCAAGTCCGTCGGCAAGCGAGCAGGCACCGACCGTGGTAAGGAGTTTCCCGGTCATGACGTTCACGAGCGATGGACTTTCCCTGCGCTTGACCTCACTCTTAGAACTGGTGACAACCACCTGGTCAAGCATGAAAACATCCATCAGAGAATCAAGCTCGCTCTCTGTGGGTGAAGAGGGGACAGCATTTTTGTCGGCATATGCCGATGCGGCAATGGCTACAGCCACAGCCGCAACATATATTCTTTTATACATTGTCTGTTGCGAAATAATTACTAAATAGATGGGTATACAATAGATACGTAAAGGTACGTAAACGACATATGCGCGACTCCGCGCAGGAATTATTTCACAGCAGGGGGACCCCTGAGAAGATATAAGGCGCCTTCGTGACTGCATCCGGTGATAATGACACAGGCTGAGATTAATGAAAATGACACATCCGGAATATCAAGCGCAAATCCCGCCACTGATTGCGCGGTTGTCGCCGCCAGATTGAACCCGGCTACAAGATCAAGCGAATGCGCGGTGTGGGAATGGGTTCCGGATGGCAAATAAGGGTGCGAATGTGTCACCGCCCTGCCGTCAACCCCCTTGTGCACATGCGTGAAAATCGCGTTCGAGAACATGAAGTTCACAAACACAACCATCACCAATGACACAAAAACAGTGG
>CAMWMW010000049.1 GCA_947175455.1 uncultured Porphyromonadaceae bacterium
GACACAAAGAACATAGGTATAGACTACGGCTTCTTCAACAACCGTCTCCACGGATCTTTCAATTACTACTACAACAAGACTGAAGATCTTCTGATAACCAAGGTGCTTCCCCCATCAGCGGGTCTTTCGAACCCTATTCTCAATGTAGGCAAGATGCGCAACACCGGTATCGAGTTTGAAATCAATTATCAGGATTCAAAAGCAGGCTGGGACTGGAATATAGGGATGAATCTTTCCACAACAAGCAACAAAGTGCTTGAGCTTTCAGATGAGAATCAGATAATATACGGAGAAGGTCTGAAATTCGGAACAGAGCATTTCCCGACTCAGACAATGGTAGGCAAACCGATAGGTTCATTCTATCTTTATCGTACAGACGGAATATTCCAGAGCAACGAAGAGGCGGCAAACTATGTCAACAGCAAAGGCGAGAAACTTCAGCCGTATGCGGATGCCGGAGATATCCGTTTTGTGGATGTTAACGGAGACGGAGTGATAGATGAAAATGACAAGGAGTATTGTGGCTCGGGAATACCCAGGCTTGAGGTGAATCTCAATCTGAATGTCGCCTGGAAAGGTTTCGATCTTATGGCAGTATTGGGAAGCGCGTTCAATTATAAGATTTATAACGGCAACCGCTACCTTTATGAAAGCATGAATGCCGGTTCGAACTTCCTTGCGACAACACTTGATGCGTGGACTCCGGAAAACAGAAACACCACAGTGCCCCGGGCGATCTTCAATGATCCCAACGGCAACCTGAAAGAATCAGACCGTTTCCTTGAAAACGGAAGCTTCCTGCGTCTGCGACAACTGCAGTTGGGTTATACGGTTCCTTCATCCCTTACCCGCAAGGCATATATAGAGAATCTGCGTTTTTATGTAAGTGCGGAGAACCTTTTCACCATAACAGGCTACAAAGGTGTGGATCCGGAATTTTCCCGTGCCAATGTCCTCAACACCGGTATAGACCGACTTATCTATCCATTCACCCGCAGCTTCACCATCGGTGCCCAGCTCACATTCTAACAATTAAACCGAAATCATCATGAAAAAATATATATTGTTTCCCGCAGCGATGTTTCTGGCTGCATCAACTTTGACATCGTGTGAGGATTACCTCACAGTGGAGTCGCCCGACCGATTGACATCAGGCAACTTCTGGCGCAATGAGGCGGATGCGCAAGCAGGAATAGCCGCCGCATATTCACAACTTGAATATTATATAGACACCTGGGAGTTCGCCGAAGTGAAATGGCCTGTCGAGGCTTTTCGCGAGGATGTGGTGACAATAGGTTCCGATGTCCCGAATTATCCCAACTGGATGGAACTCTATAATTTCTCATTCACCAATGGAAACTCGCAGTTTACAAGTTACTGGAGCAATAACTATACAGGTATCAGTTTTGCGAATCAGGTTATAGAGAAAGTAGCTGAGATTCCTGACGGAGCCATTGATCCTTCGGTACGTTCGCAGATTGTCAACGAGGCGAAATTCCTGCGTGCGTATTATCACCTGAAACTGATACTCAACTGGAAGGAAATTATTGTAAGAGACCATTATATCACCGACCCGGATGACCTGAACCGCGGGCTGTCTTCCAGAACGGATGCATGGGATTTCATAATGCGTGATCTGACAGATGCGACTTCTCTTCCTGCCGGGTACGGTTCCGATAATCTTGGCCGTGCCACCTGCGGGGCTGCTTACGCCTATCTTGGTTTTGCCAACCTCACGCGTGCATATGAGGAGCCCGCACGCAAGGACGAGTTCCTTAAAGCTGCAGTGACTGCTCTTGACAAAGTCACAGGTTATAGTCTTGAGAAGAATTACGCTTCTATGTTCGATGCGTCCAATAAAAACGGCAAAGAGTCGGTTTTCGAGCTTCAGACATCTATGAGCACTGCAAACGGAGCCAATTACCGCACGCAGTTGCATCGCTGGATAGGGTGTAGTGAACTCTGGGGTTGGGATGAGATTCTTCCTTCCTCCGTGCTTATGAATGAGTTCAGAAAAGAGGGAATGACTGCCACTACAGGACGCTATGATTCCCGCATGTATGCTACGGTCTTCTTTAAGTGTGACTACTATAACGACGGCAGCGGAAAAGTGTATGGATATGACTACGATGACTGGTTCAATGGTGCGGACAAGCCTGCATTCCGTAAGTTCATGCCTGCTGACATGGCGGGACTTGAAACCAATTATTGTGCGATAAACATTCCCTTGATGCGTTATTCAAATGTATTGCTCATGAAGGCGGAGGCTTTGAACGAGCAGGGGCATCCCGAACTCGCGGTTCCGCTGATCAATGAAATCAGGGATGTGCATGGTGACATGCCTCCGATGCAGGGCACGACGCAGGATGCTGTACGTGCGCAGATAGAGCATGAACGTATGATAGAGTTTCCTCTTGAAAACTGGCGTTGGTATGACCTCCGCCGCTGGGGAAAGACAGCTGAGGCGCTGAAGAATGCAGGACGTCCGGGTTTTGACGAGTCAAAAGCGTTCTATCCTGTTCCTCTTACTGAAATAAATTCCAATTCAGCATTATAATTAATCGAACAAAAGGTATCCATGTTTAAGATTATTCTTATAATGGCATCCGGTATTTTAGCCGGATGGCTTCTGAGGAGACGGAATCTCCGTCTCCTCGGAAGAATAATCTCTGTGCTCATATGGCTGTTGCTTTTCCTGTTGGGTGTCGAAGCCGGAGGTGATGAAAGAATAGTAAAGGGAATTGCTTCCTTGGGAATGGAGGCTCTGGTTGTCACGTCAGGGGGCGTTGCCGGGTCATCGATTCTCGCATATGCCTTATGGCGGGTCGCAGTGCGTGGTAAAACACGAGAATCCCAGAAAGGGGGTGAAGTGCGATGAAAGGAAGTCTTAAAATAGTAGGTTTCTTTATTCTCGGCATTATCGCAGGCATGACAGGACTGCTTCATATCGATGATTTCGGTTTTGATGTCAGCTTCACGGCTCTTGCAATGCTGATGTTTTGCGTAGGTATCGGAGTGGGCAGTGATTTCTCTGCCTTGAAAAGTCTGCGCACGCAAAGCGGAGTGATGTTGCTGCTTCCGTTGATAACCATCATCGGCACTTTGGCAGGATGCGCGGGGATCTCTTTGTTATTCCCCGGCAGAAGTGTCTCGGATCTGCTTGCTGTAGGCTCCGGGTTCGGATATTATTCTCTGTCGAGCATATTCATTACAGAATACAGGGGAGCGGAACTCGGGACTGTGGCTCTGCTTGCGAATATATGTCGTGAGATCATAACACTTCTCGGTGCTCCGCTTCTATACAGATGGTTCGGTCCTCTTGCTCCGATTTCATCGGGCGGAGCCACGAGCATGGATACTACTTTGCCGATAATTACTAACGTTTCAGGCAAGGAATTTGTGGTGCTTTCCATCTATCACGGATTTGTGGTGGATTTCAGCGTGCCCTTTCTTGTCACATTTTTCTGTAGCTTTTAAACGGCTTCCAAGACTTATCATGAAACATATAGCAAATCTATGTATATCTGTGACGGTTCTGTCGTGTGCGTTGTCCGCCGGCGCGGGCGTGCCTTGGCAGGATCCGACAGTCAATTCAATCAACAGGGAGGAAATGACAGCACATTTCATACCGTTTATCAATGAAAAACTTGCTCTCGAATCAAGAAAACTTCCCGCTGACAAAAGATATGATGTGAATCCTGCGGCAGAGCGGCGCATATCGCTTGACGGCAAATGGAAATTCCGCTATTTCAGGAATGATTCCCTTTGTCCGCAGAACATTCATCTTTCGGGTTTAAAAAACGCACGGGACATAGAAGTCCCGGGAAGCTGGGAATTGCAGGGATTCGATTCTCCGATCTATACAGATACGCGTTATCCTTTCCCCGCCAATCCCCCTTTTGTGCCGTCCGATTATAATCCGGTAGGAGTTTATTCCAGAAATTTCTCAGTGCCGTCATCATGGAAAGGTAATGATGTATTCATCGATTTCGAAGGGGTGGAGTCTGCCTATTATGTATGGGTTAACGGAAAATTTGTGGGATATGCCGAAGACAGCAGGCTCCCCTCTCGTTTCAGAATTAACGAATGTCTAAAGTCCGGAAACAACCGGCTGACTGTAAAAGTGTTCAGATACAGCGACGGGTCATATCTTGAGGGTCAGGACTATTGGAAATACAGCGGAATAGAACGAAGCGTATATCTTTGTGCGCGACCCAAAAGCCGTGTGAAGGATTTCCGTATGGAAGCCCCGCTCGTCAATGGCTATAAAGACGGACAACTGTCGCTTGACATACGGATGTCCGCACCTGAAAAGGGACAGCGTATTTCCGTGAAAGTGCTTGACCGCGACAACGAGATTTATAAATCAGAATATTCATTCCGTTCTGTTTCGGACACCTTGGTGAGATTCGACAAATATGTGGAGAATGTAAGACCCTGGAATGCTGAAACGCCGAATATCTACACGCTTGTAGTGACACATCATGACGCCTCCGGCGCTCAGCTGGAATCATTCACACATCCCTTCGGTTTCCGAACAGTGGAGATGAATAACGGCCGTCAGCTAATCAATGGGAAAGCCGTTCTTTTCAAGGGAGTGAACCGTCATGAACATGACGCGCACAAGGGGCGTACGGTGTCGGTAGCCTCTATGCTTGAGGATATTCGCCTGATGAAGCTCAACAACATCAATGGCGTCAGAAACTGTCATTATCCCAACAATTACGCGTGGTATGAATTATGTACCGAATATGGTCTGTATCTTGTGGATGAGGCGAACATAGAGAGCCATGGGATGCAGGATCATCCGGACGGCACGCTTGCGAACTATCCTGAATGGGAGGGCGCGTTTATCGAACGTTTCAGCCGTATGATGGCACGTGACCGTAATTTTACATCTGTGGTGACATGGTCAATGGGTAATGAGTCCGGATACGGCAGGCATTTTGAAACGCTCTACGATTATTCGCATGCCAACGACAGCACACGGCCCGTGCAGTATGAAGGCGGAGGATACAATGCGAAAAGTGATATCTATTGTCCTATGTATCCGAGAGTCTGGTCACTGCGCCGCCATGTAAACCAGCTTGATGACCGCCCTTTGATAATGTGTGAATATGCCCATGCAATGGGCAATAGTGTCGGCAATCTTCATGATTATTGGGATCTTATTTATAAATATGACCAGCTTCAGGGTGGGTTTATATGGGACTGGGTGGACCAGACTTTTGAAAAACGGGATGAAAAAGGTCGGAAAATATGGGCATTCGGCGGAGATATGGGCTTTGCCGGAGTTGTGAATGACTCCAATTTCTGTGCCAACGGACTTGTTGATGCCTCGCGTGTGCCACATCCTCATCTTGCGGAGGTCAAGAGGGTGCTCCAGTATGTTGAGTTTAGACCTGTGCCGTTCAATATGACGGGAATAGAAGTGGAGAATCGGCATGATTTTATTTCTTTGAATGACTATAGCCTGTCTTGGCGCCTTGACGGAGACGGAATCACAGTCAAAGAGGGAGAATTGGATTTTCCGTTTATCGCGCCCGGTGAGAAAAGAGTCGTGAATATACCATTGGAACAGCTGCCTTCTGATGGCAAGGAGTATTTCCTTACGTTGTGGGCAGTTACAAAGAAGGATTCTCCAATGGTGCCTGCCGGTGAAAAGATGGCAAGCGGTCAGTGGCTCGTGCGTCCCGGTGCCATGAAAACCGGACAGCACACAGCAGGCGACAGACTCACGGTTGACAGAAAGGATGGAAAGATATTTGTTTCAGGTAAGGCAGTTTCTATTTCGTTCAGCGAATCAGACGGCTTCATGCATTCATGGATTTCCGGAGGACAGGAAATGATAAAATCTCCGCTTGTCCCCAATTTCTGGCGCCCTCTCACGGACAATGATATTCCTAACGGTCATCTTGAACGGTGCGGAGTCTGGAGAACTGCTCCCGATTCATTGAGACTTGTGAAGTTTGCATGTGATATGACCGATTCCGGTGCGGTTCTTGTCAGAGCGTCATATGAAATCCGGCATCTTGATGTGGCTGTTGATCTTGAATACAGAATGGCTTCCGACAATTCGGTAAAAGTTGACATGCGCTTTGTGCCAGGAGGCAGACCTTTGCCCGAATTGCCAAGACTTGGCATGACTATGGCTCTTCAGGGTGGTTATGACAACATGAAGTGGTACGGCAGAGGACCTCACGAAAGCTATCCGGACCGCAAGTCTTCCGCTCTTATCGGACTATACGAGTCAAAGGTGTGGGAACAATATCATCCTTATGTTCGTGCACAGGAAACCGGGAACCATTGTGATGTGCGTCATATGTCGCTTGTTGACAATAACGGTTGCGGAATTTCTGTCGCAGCCGAGATCCCTTTCAATGCCGGGGCATTCAAGTTTCCCATGACGGATCTTGAATATGTGCCTGCGATGATTGAACGCCGACATGGAGGCAGTATTGCCGAAAAGGATATTGTCACACTTAACATAGACCATCTTATGATGGGTGTGGGGGGGGACAACACCTGGGGTGCGCGTGTTCATCCCGAGTACTCGATAATGCCGGTTGAACGGTCATTCAGCTTTGTTTTACGACCTGTAATATCAGACAGTCATGTTACGAAATAAGCATATCATATTTACAATAACGGCGATGGCTTTTGTCGCCGTTATCTCCCAGTCCTGTTCAAAGACATCCGTTTCCGATGAACGTCGGTATGACTTTCCGAACATATTCGATATATCCTATACTCCCGACACGCTGCATCGACACTATGGACTGTTCACAGATGCGGGTTCATGGATAGGTTTCACCCCACCGGAGAAAGATAAATGGATTAATGGGTTCTGCGGTCCTTACAGTATCGACATGAACAGGCGTGAATGGCTGGCTAAGTGTGCCGTCAAGGTATCCGGTGCGGATTCCGGCATCAGTCTTAAGGATTCGGTGTGTTATTATCCGGGAGAGCTTGTCATTTCTTCAGAATATGAAAATGGCGCGATCTCCCAGCGGTTAAATTTCATTGATGCCAACACGGTGTTGCTTACCATAGATAATTCTCTCCCCGGAGGTCTTGAGTTTACAGGAGATGGATGGGCAGCGGAGATGAAGCTTTGTCAGACGGGTAATTCCGTTGTCAGCGTGCATCCTACGGGAGAAACAGTTGTAATTACATTCCCCCAGAATGTGAAGTTGAACGTGGATAACGGAAATTATCAGGCGACGTCTCCGCATCAGGACCGTAGCTATGTAGGTATCGGTTTCTTTTGTTCTCCGGAAGAAGCATACGCTGGGTTGAACAAGAGCATAGATGTTATTGAAAACCCTTTGTCGGCACTTGAATCCAACAAACACCGTTGGGAAGGGTATCTCACTTCTACACTTCGTGATGACATGCCTGCCGAATATGACCGCATCGCCGTCAAAGCGATGACCACACTTGCTTCCAATCACCGTGCCGCAAGGGGAGGATTGCTACATGACGGAATAATTCCAAGTCATGCGGTAGGATATTTCGTGGGGCTGTGGGCATGGGACAGCTGGCGCTTTTGTGCCGGTGCGGCGAGCTTTGATCCGGAACTCGCAAAAAACAATATCCGTGCAATGTTCGATTACCAGCAGCCCGATGGCATGATAATTGACTGCATCTATACAGATCCAGCCGAAAACAATGCCCGTGACAGCAAGCCGCCGCTGGTATGCTGGGCGGTTGATAAAATCTATGAAGCGACAGGCGACAAGGAGTTTCTGGCTGAAATGTATCCTCAGCTTATGTCTTATTACAAATGGTGGTATGCAAAGCGGGATCATGACCGAAACGGGATGTGCGAATACGGTTCTACCGATGGCACTCTTGAAGCTGCCGCATGGGAAAGCGGAATGGATAACGCGATACGCTTTGACGATGTGGAAATGCTTCCGAATGAAGGCTATGACGATGCATGGAGCATGAATCAGGAAAGTGTTGACCTTAATGCCTATCTTGCCCATGAGTGCGGTTTCCTCAAAAAGTTCGCTGGAATACTCGGCGAGAAATTCGATGCGCCGGACTATGGCGACAAGGTTGCGGATTATTTCTTTGACAGCAGTCGCAATTTCTTTTTTGACCGCAAGATAAAAGACCGTTCATTTGTCGGGGATCCAGGTTGTGAGGCATATACTATGTTATGGACAGGCATCGCCACACCGGAACAGGTGGCAAAGATGATGCCTCTTTTAACGGATACAGTCAAATTCTCTACATATATCCCGTTTCCGACTGTGGCTGCCGACAATCCCAAATACAATCCACGCGGTTACTGGCGCGGACCGATATGGCTTGACCAGACATATTTCGCGATAAGCGGTCTGCGCAATTATGGTTATGATGATCTTGCGGATGCTTATACACGTCAGGTGTTTGACCGTCTGGAGGGATTGAAAGAGGGATTGCCCATACATGAAAACTACGACACACACACCGGCAAGCCTCTTAAGGCTCCTCATTTCAGCTGGAGTGCCTCACACTTGATAATGCTTTATAAGGAATATGCAGGTAAATAGGGCAGTGACTGAACAATAG
>CAMWMW010000050.1 GCA_947175455.1 uncultured Porphyromonadaceae bacterium
CCAAGTCTCATCAGTCGCATAGCCCGCTATGCTCCTTCTTCAACTCGTGAAATTCCCTCGAAAATCCATCTTCACGTGAATGAAAGTTAAATCCAAACACTCTCTTACATTTTTATATTTTATGAAATTGGCATATTATTTGTAACTTTGTATCCGGAAGCCGGAATGAAGTTGTCTGGACAAATCCAGAATTTACATACTCCGTGAACGGATATTTCCGGTTTCTTTTGTTAAAATAATATAAATGGAATCTCTTTGACAAGAGAGTCCTGACCAATTTGAAATGCAAATTTAGAAATTTTTTTGGAAAATAAGTAAATAATTCGAGGGATATGATGAGAGCAAAAGATATAATGGCTGCCGGACGCGTCAAAACGCATGCCTTCCCCTACAGGAACGTAAATGAAGACATGCCGGCGGTCAACGTGCTTCCCTTGTTGCTTGATACTCCTGACGGTCTGTTGGGAGTAAAGTCAGACAACGGTATTGAGGGAGTAATCGACCGCGATTCCCTGCTCGAAGGACTCGGGCGCATGATAGCTCCCCGGGATGACTGCAGTGTCATAACCCTTGAGTGTGTGCCAGCCGATTACAGTGCGTCGCGCATCGCCCATGCCGTTGAAGACAGCGACGCGCATCTTGTGGATCTGTGGAGCACCCCGTCGGAAGACGGCAAGATACTGGTCACACTGCGAGTCAGGCGGGAGGATCCTGCATCGACGGTCCATAGCCTTGAGCGTTACGGTTATGAGGTCGTTTCCTCCTATGGCAACGGCGACAGCGACAGCGAACTGGCGGCACTGCGCCTTCTTGAGCTGAGAGCGTTATTGAATGTGTGACAGATGAGGAAGATCGCGATATATGGAAACCGGTATCAGGACGGATATTTCGGTTTATTGCGCGAATTTTTCGCAGCACTTGAAAAGAGAGACTTCCGGGTATCGGTCGCCGAGGATTTCGCATGTTATCTTTCGGAGAACGGAATAGACCTTCCCGCCGGCATGAACCGGGCGGCAGGTTTGCCCCAAGATACCGAGTGTGTGATAAGCATCGGGGGTGACGGCACATTTCTCGGTGCCGCGGAATGGGTGGGAGACCTGGAGATTCCGATTCTCGGCATCAACACAGGTCATCTGGGTTTTCTTGCGAGCTATTCTCTTGAGGAAACGGAAGAACTGGTGGAAACGGTTGCCTGCGACAAGGGGGTGGTCGAGAAGCGCGCGTTGCTTGAAATCGGATGCGAGGCTATGCCGGAAGGCTTCTGGCCTTATGCTCTGAATGAGGTGGCTGTGTTGCGGGGTGAGACGGCATCCACGGTCACTGTGCATGCCGAGGTAGACGGTTATTTTCTTGCCGATTATATGGCGGACGGACTTGTTGTGGCGACTCCGACCGGCTCCACGGCATATAACCTGTCGGCGGGAGGTCCGATACTCATGCCCACACTTGAATGTTCGGTGATTTCGCCTATAGCGCCGCATTCGCTTACGATGCGTCCGCTTGTGGTGGGGGGAGATTCGGAGATACGTCTGACCACAAGCTCGCGAGTGGAGTATTCGCGTGTGAGCCTTGACGGACGCTATTTCATGATGGCATGCGGTCGTGATGAGCTGCGGATACGTAAAGCCCGGTTTTCCGTGAAGGTTCTCCGTCGTCCTGACGCGAGCTTTTCGCGGTTGCTGCGCAACAAACTCCTCTGGGGAAGACGCTGACAGCAACTATTGATAATCGAAGTCTCCCGGAATGATATGAAACGTTGTCGGAATATTCACAGCCTCACCGGGATCCGGATAAAAAACGAAGGTCATGCAGAGCTGCATGACCTTCGTTTTTTATCCGGATTACGGTGTTATTGCCGTCAGACCGTTGTTATTTTGCGGGAGCGGCGGGAGCTGCCGGTACGTTTACAGGAGCGGGAGCCGCAGAGTTGGGAGCGGGAGCCGCGTTCTGGATGTTTGATACATTAACCGGAGTCTTCACTGCGAAAGAGGCGCATATGCTGACAAGGCAGATGAAGATTGCGAGAGTCCAGGTAGCCTTCTCGATGAAGTCGGTTGTCTTGCGATAACCGAGATACTGGTTTCCGCTGGAATAGTCAGAGGCGAGACCGCCGCCTTTTGATTTCTGAATCAGAACAGCCCCGATAAGAAGCAGGGATGCGATTACGATAAGAATGCTGAGAAAGATATACATATCTTTAGTGTTTAAAATTTAATTTAGTTTTGAATTGCGAACTTCCCGCCTTCGGCGACCGTAACCACAGGTGACCGTCAATGCCGATAAAAGGGAATCCTCAAGAATCTGATGTGTAGGCTATCAATTTTTTGAGGAATCGTATTTGGTCTGCAAAGTAAATACTTTTTTTCGGATTATTCAAACTTATCTCGGTAATTATTTCCAAAGCTTTCTGATAGTTGCCGTTTTTTATCATTATTCTGGCAAGAGATTCTGAAAGATTTGTATCGTGTGCGGCGGAGGGGTGTTCCTTTTCTGACGGAGAGGGAACTTCATGGCGTGGTTCTTCGGGCAGACCCGCGTCTCCGAAAAGATCCGAATCGCCTATTTCCGGGAGCGATTCGAGCGAAGAGAGGTCATACGGCACCGCTGCGGGGGTGATGATATCCTCGATTTCGGTAGCCTTTGTCATGTTTGGATTACCGAATCTGTCGAGGAAAGAATCTATTGTGTCGCCGGTGGTGAGTTCCGGTGATTTCATGTCGGGATAAAATTCCAGAAATTCTTCCGGATCAATGCCGATTATGGCTCTGAGAGCCACGGGATCACCCACAGCCGCGGCAATGCGTCTGACCAGAGCGAGTCTTTCCTCACCGGTTGCCTCCGGCAGCTTTTCTATAGCCGGCACAATGAAATAGGGGTATTTGTCCATATTGTTACCAATTTCCGAGAGTGGCGTTGAAAATAAGGTTCACGAGTTCCTCGCTGATCTGGTTGCAGAGGTCATCCTGCACGTCAGTGAGCATGAGAGAGGAAGAGAACTGCCGGTATGCCGAAAAAGTCTGGTCGAGATTGTTTGCCGGATTCTTGTTGTCGGTATATTTTACTCTGACAGTGATTGTGAGTCTTGTCTCGGTCGCATATGCATCGGTGCCGACAGCCTGCGGAGAGAGGGAATATCCCGTAATCTCTCCTGTGAGTTCAAGATCCGCCGGTCCGTCCACCTCCTGAAGACGCGTCTGTCTGGTCACATAATCCAGAAGCTTGTTTTCAAATGTCTGTTGCAGCGGCGGGTATACAAGCGCGGCTCTGATAGGGAATTCAGAGACATCTATTGTCTTGTATATGTCGTAATTGATAGCGGTTCCGTTCATTCTGAAACTCGGGATGCAACCCGTAAGGGAGAATGCCATCGCCGCGAACAATATATAAATGACTTTATTCATGATTGAGGAATAATTCAGATACGGGTATAATTCAGGAATCGATTCCGAGTTCCTTTATTTTGCGGTAAAGAGTGCGGAGCGAGATTCCGAGTTCCTCGGCAGCGAGTTTCTTGTCTCCTCCGTTACGCTCCAGCGAAGCCGTGATCGCATCTTTCTCCGAATCCTCGAGAGTGTGCGATGACATTCTGGGAAATCCCTCATCGGCAATCGCAGGTGCGAGAAGATCCTCAACCGGGTATTTTATCAGAGAGGTGGAAGGCTGCTTGCGGCTTGCGGCGGAATCACCCTTTATGGACTCCTTGAGTTCCGCTATTTCCGATTTCATGCCGAGTACCAGCTTCCATAGCATTTCCCGTTCCGCCTCATAGTTTACCGGTTTTTCGGACTTGACGAGAGAAGAGGTCGTGGATCTGTCGAGTGGCAACGCCTCAAGCACCAGCTGCCGTGAGATTTCCTCCCCCGCCTCGAAAAGGGCGAATTGCTCGACAAAGTTTTTAAGCTGTCTCACATTGCCCGGCCAGCGGTAAACGAGCATGGCGCGGTATGCCTCTTCTGCGAAAGAGATAGGTTTTGTCATGTATTTTTCCGCGAAATCCGCAGCGAATTTTCTGGCGAGGAGTCTTATGTCATCCCCCCTGTCGTGCAGGTTCGGCACATCGATGCGGATTGTAGAGAGGCGGTAATACAGGTCTTCGCGGAATTTCCCTTTTTCCACCGCTTTTATGAGATCGACATTCGTTGCCGCCACGATACGGATGTTTGTTTTCTGCACGTTCGAAGATCCGACTTTCAGAAATTCGCCTGTTTCCAGAACGCGCAGCAGTCTTGCCTGTGTTGTCAGCGGGAGTTCCGCCACTTCATCAAGGAAGATGGTTCCCCCGTCCGCCTCTTCGAAGTAGCCCTTTCGCGCCGAAATGGCACCGGTGAAAGAACCCTTTTCATGTCCGAAGAGTTCGGAATCGATGGTGCCTTCGGGGATTGCACCGCAGTTCACGGCTATGTATTTCTTATGTTTTCTTGCACCGAACTGGTGTATTATCTTAGGAAAGAATTCTTTTCCCGAACCGCTTTCTCCGGTCACGAGCACGGAAAGGTCGATAGGTGCGACGCGTATCGCACGCGCAATTGCGCGGATCAGCGCCGGGGAGTTGCCGATAATCGAGAACCGCTGTTTTGCGGCTGCGACTTCCGCCGGTATGTCTTGAGACTGAAGCATTTTTATATTATTAAACAACTTTCTAAAAGAATCAGAGGCGCGAAAGAGCATACGTCTGTTCGCGGAGATATTTTCCGAGCGAGTCTGCATCGGGAAACTCCGCCTGCTTTTCCACCGATATCGGCTCGCCTATCGAGACATGCACGTCTTTTCCTCTCTTCAGGAATATCTCCTTGGGAAGCCGCGCACTGCGCAGACGCCAGTCGATCAGACCGAGGATGTTGAAGAAAGTGGAGTTGTGTCCGTGAAAATAGATGGGAATCACAGGCACTTTCAGCTGTCTGATGAGGCGTGTGATAGTCGGTTGCCATTCACGGTCGCGGATGTGCAGGGATTTGTCGATCTTTGACACCGCGCCGGCAGGGAAGAATCCGAGCGGATGCCCGTCGCGCACATGAGCCATGGCACGGCGTATTCCCTGCATGGTCACGGCTTTCTTTTCCGGGTCATCGGTCTTTATCGGGTCAACGGCGATGAAAGAGGGCCGCATCGCCGATATGTTGTTGAGAATCATATTCACCATGACCTGATAGTCCTTGCGGTATTTTCCCACGATGTGCAGAAGCAGGATGCCGTCCATGCCGCCGAAAGGGTGGTTGGAAACAGTGATGAACGCGCCGTCGGGGAATCGGGAGAGCACCTCCTCATTGTCGATGCGCAGTTTGAATTTGAATTCGTCTTCCACGAGGTGGTGTGAAAACTCCACGCCTGTGGAATAGCAGTATCGTCCGTGGATGGCGTTGACTTCGTCAAGACCGATCCAATGGAGAGCCTTTTCAACGAACTTACGGTGGCTCGCGAGACCCGGAGCCATTTTCGCGATATCTTCAAAATTGAGCACGTCCGGACGCACCCCCGGTGCGCAGCGACGGTTTTCAGCAGATGAGATATTATTGTTTTCTGACATGACGAATCTTTTTGAACCTACAAAGATAACAAAAAAATCAATAGATAACACAAGCATCTTTCCGCAAGGCGATAAATTTACGGCTTCTAATTATAATTTGAACAATATGAACGATAAAGAATGGATTCGGAGCGCGGAAGGCAATGACGGAACGCCATCGGATGCGGATTATCCGAAAAACATGGAGTTGCTCGCAAAGGCGATGGAATGCTGGGAGAGTCTCGCGGGGTTCAGGAGCGACAGAGAGCGTAACAAGCGTTTTACCTACGGCGACCAGTGGGGTGACACAATCGATGTTGACGGAGAACGTATGCGGGAGGAGGAATATATCCGCAGTCAGGGGAATGTGCCGCTGAAAAACAACATGATACGTCGCCTGGTAAGAAACGTGCTCGGCGTTTTCCGCAACAGATATTCCGTTCCGTCGTGCGAAGGGGCGGGCAATGTGGTTTCAGGTCTCGGCGACATGAGGGATATTCAGAGCCGTCTTGAGCGCAACATGGAGCTGAACAGGATGGAAGAGATGTATGCCAGAACCATGGAAGAATTTCTTATCGGAGGTCTGGTGGTGCATCGGAAATGGTACGGGCGGAAGGGAAACCGTACGGACTGCTGGACAGACTTCGTCCTTCCCGACAATTTCTTCTGCGACACCGAGGCTCGTGATTTCCGGAACTGGGACACGGGGATGGTAGGTGAGATTCATGAACTTGAATTCGACTCGCTGTGCGCCTCGTTTGCCCGTTGTCCGGAAGACTACGTACGTCTGGGTAGGATATACGGCGTCAGGGAAGGCAGGAAATGCCGCGTGATAGAGGTGTGGAATCGCGAATACAGACAGAGTTACCGATGTCACGACCTCCGTGGCGGCAGATATTATGAGATTCCGGCAGAGGGTGCGCCGGATGTCCGTCCGTGGGAAAGGCGCGAGTGGAAAGTGTCCGAGGAATGGAGATGTCATTTCCTGTCGCCGCAGGGAGATGTGCTGCGTAGCGGACGCAGTCCTTACAGACATGGTTCCCATCCGTTTGTTTTCAAGGCTTATCCATTTATCGACGGAGAGATTCATTCATTTGTGAGCGACATAATCGACCAGCAGAAATATGCCAACCGTCTGATATCAATGTATGACTGGATACTGCGTGCTTCTGCAAAGGGTGTGCTTCTTTTCCCCGAGGGAGCGTTGCCCGAAGGCTCCGACATAAACGACATAGCGGAGGAGTGGAGCCGCTTCAACGGTGTGATACTGTTTCGTCCCAAAGCCGGTCTGCCCTTGCCCCAGCAGGTGAGTTCCAACTGCTCGAACATCGGTATCACCGAACTGCTCGACATACAGTTGAAGATGATGGAGGATATCTCCGGAGTCAATGGCGCGTTGCAGGGAAAGCTCGAAAGCAACTCCATGAGCGGCACTCTCTACAACCAGCAGACACAGAACTCCATGATCGCGCTTGCCGACCTTCTGGGAAGTTTCAGCTGTTTTATCGCCGACGCCACAGCCATGGATGTGTCCAATCTCGCGCAATTCACACGGGGATAGCCGGGGCGAGGTGTTCCGGCAGCCCCGGTCCGTAGAGTCAAAAAAGGTTAAAAATCCCTCTTTGATAATTTTTTTGGCGGATATTCATATCTTTTTAGTATCTTTGTGGGTAGAATAACCTTGAAACACGATTGATGAGTATTCGGATTTTATATATACTTGCAGTCGATAACATTTGATTCTTATTTAATGAGAGGATTTTTTATTTTGCCGGCATTGGCAATCTCGCTCGGTGTGTCTGCCCAGCGTAGTGACACTGCGTTGAAGCAGTGGGAGTTTTCACATGACATGTCTGACTGGAAGAGTGTGAGCGTGCCTCACGACTGGGCTATTTACGGACCGTTTGACCGATCCAACGACCTTCAGAAGGTGACAGTGGAGCAGAATGGCGAGAAAACGGCAACCTGGAAGACCGGCCGCACCGGCGGACTGCCCTATATCGGCAAAGGGTATTACAGAACCACATTCGAGGTTCCGGATACAGCCGGACAGGTGTTTGCCTTTGAATTCGACGGAGCCATGTCCAATCCCCACGTAAAGGTCAACGGGAAGGAGATCGGTCACTGGGCGTATGGCTACAATTCCTTTTATATAAATGTTCCCGCCGGTGTGATCGTGCCGGGTAAAAACAGTATAGAGGTCTCTTTGGAAAACAAAGAGAAATCAAGCCGCTGGTATCCCGGCGCGGGGCTTTACAGGAATGTGCGCCTCGTCACCACATCTCCGGTGCATGTTCCGACCTGGGGCACATATGTGATAACTCCTGTCGTGTCGGCGAAAGAGGCATCCGTGAGACTCACTACGGAAATCGCCGGCGCCGCCAAGGCTCAGAAAATACTTGTAAAGACAGACATAATATCTCCCGACGGCACTGTGGTGGCGACAAACAATTCGGTGTATCACGCACAGGGACAGCCTTTCGTGCAGGATTTCCTTGTGGAGAAGCCTCAGCTGTGGTCGCCCGACACGCCTTATCTTTATGAAGCTCGCACAACACTGAGCGTGGACGGTAAGGATGTGGATGTCTACAACACCCGTTTCGGCATCCGTTCTCTGGAATACATACCGGAGAAAGGTTTCTTCCTTAACGGACAATATACGAAATTCAAGGGAGTGTGTCAGCATCACGACCTCGGTCCGCTCGGGGCGGCTGTCAACAAAGCCGCGCTTGCTCGCCAGATAGAGATGCTCAAGGATATGGGGGCGAACGCGATCCGCACTTCCCACAATATGCCTGCGCCGGAGCTTGTGGAGCTTTGCGACCAGATGGGCATGATGCTCATGGTCGAGCCTTTCGACGACTGGAGTTTCCGGCCGAAAAGCCAGAACGGATATGGATCTATCTTCGGCGAATGGGCGCATAAAGACATGGAAAACATGGTGAAACATTACCGCAACAACGCTTCGGTCGTGATGTGGTCTGTGGTCAATTAGTTTCCGAGCCAGTTGGGACCGGACGGGGTCTGCGTACTTGTCTTGCTTCAGGAC
>CAMWMW010000051.1 GCA_947175455.1 uncultured Porphyromonadaceae bacterium
CAGTGGAGACAAACAGGAAAAGACAACCAGCAGACTTAAAAGAAATCTTTTCATGACTAAAGCAATTTAACAAATGACAAAATTACAAATATTATATTTTTTAATTATTTAATTATGATAGTTTATAATATCAAATATTAATATTTATATATTTTTTTAGTTTTATTATTTTCATAGTTAATAATTCGAGTAGTATGAAATTGTCCTATACTCGGGTATTTTATCCATTACATCCTGACTGAAAGTATCTGCATTGAGTACATCTTTATAGTCAATAGCAAGATCTATTACACGTCCGCTGATCTGATTCTCGGAAACCTCAATAACAAGTACCTTTTCATCGGGAAATGTAAGCTTGTCAATTACAATGACATTACGGTAATTCTTCTTGAACGTCTGTCCGCTCATAAGGGAGAAAGCCGGAGTTAGCTGAATAGTCTGAGAATTGGTAGCCCGGGCATCTTTTTTGTCAGTAAGCTTCACACGCACTTCTTCAATCTTATAAGGTATGTTGGTTTCATTTCTGAGCGAATAATCTATAAAGAAATAATTGCCAACCGAATATATATTGTTTACAGTAGCCCGTATGCCATTCGCTTTTCGCGTAATATCATGAAACTTTCTCTTACTCGCATACACAGCCCAGGAAAGACGTGCCATTTCCGACACAGGCATAGCCACATCCGGGTTGATATAAGGAGACATATCATTATAAGGTATGTTCAAGATATTGGTCGCACGTGCGGAAGAACTGCAAAACTCAATATCATACTGGGCGATATGACGTTCACCTACAATTGTGATGGATGCCATCTGCTCCCCTTCTCTGAAGCTTCGTCTCACACTGTCACAATAAGCTGAAGGTTTGATACGAAGAATATTGTCGCCACATTGATTGCCGACAACGTAAGGAGTAGAAATATCTACAAGTTTAATGTTCTCCGGCATGACGATAAGAGAAGTGACATCCGGAGAAACACGGATAGGAACTTTTGCGACACGAGGAGCGGCAGCGGTTGCATCAATGACACCTAAAAGAGAGGCTGCCAACATAGAGATGGAAATAATATTAAATTTCATATTTATAATAGTTTTTAATTACACAATTAAAAGTTAACGGGCATTGTCACCATTAATAAGATAGACAACGGTATTATATTTGATTTTTGCCTTGTTCTTACGCATATTACTGGAGATCGCGTTGGTCGCTGAAGAATATACATTCTGCAAAGCCTGAAGAGCTATTGCCTCGCCGGAGATACCATTGCCATATCCTGTATTGCTGTTAAAGTTGATATTAGAGTTTACCGCCTGAGCACTTGCATCCTTCACAAACTCTCTAAAATCCGACGCAGGAACATAAAAACCTTCCATTCCGTCATTGTCAAATACAGACAGATTCACTTTGCGGAATTTGTCTCCGATAAGAATAGAAGTGATTGTTGCCATGACACGCTGCTGTTGAAACCCGGTAACTGTTCCATATAGATAAGTTCCTTTAGGAAGTGCCGTTCCATCGACAGAGACATCATCCAGCAGCTTGAAACGGATACGTGTACCGTCCCGGACCTTTGTAGATTTGTCAATCATCGCCTTTATCAAAGGTTCGTCAGCCTTTTGAGCGACATCAGTCACAGTGTTGAACGAAGAATAATTGGCATCCCGCGACTTAACTACAAGCTTAGGAGCAGTCCTTTCGCGTTCCTCTTGAATTTTGCGTTGCTTTTCAAGTTCGGCAATCCGTTCCTGATCAGCTTTTGCCGCTTTTTCGTCCTCATCTTCGATTCCGAAAACCTTATTATATGCCTTTCTGCGTTCATCCGAACGTCTTTTCATATCAGCGAGTTCGTTCATGTAGCTGCTTTGTTCATCATAATCGGAACCTGCTGCATATCTGACGCTGTTTTGGTGTCTCGTACTTTCCCTCAGACGTCTCTCAAGAGCTTCCGACTCTTTGCGGACACGCTCACGTTCGGCATTACGAGCATCGATAGCGTTAAGTTCATCATCACTATAGACCTGTTCAACAGTATCACGACCTTGAGTTTCTTTATCAATGCCATAGATTGCAGTATACGACTCATCAAGGTCAAATCTTCCTGACATAGAACTGAGTTTGTCTTCCAGAGGACGCGTATGAGCTTCCGGAATAGAAGCATTTAATTCATTATGCATACCCGAAGTGTCGTCACTCCCTGAAAAAATAGATGAAATGAAATAGGTCAATCCGAGCAAAGGGACAAAGATTACAGCCGGAAAGATATATTTCGGTTGTTTGAAATTAATCTTTTTCATGAAGAGATAAATTATAGAATTGTTTTACTTGTTTATAATTACGATGAATTTTAAGGGAGTCTTCGTAATTCATGGATTCTTTAGAAGCAATGGAATCTATTTCTCTCATAAGTTTGTCAATAATCAGCTTGCGCTGTTTAACGGCATTTCTCCCTTCGTGTAGTTTTCCCTCAAGTTCAATCATTGACTGAAAGGCATCTGCGGTATGCATGATGTTTGAGATTGTAGACGAATGCCCGTCATGCTTAGAGAACACAGCTGAGACAGTTGTCGCGAGAAACAAAAAAACAAGACACCCTAAAAGAGAGTAAAGATAACGTTTCGGTTTTGCACAGGCTCGAATATTTAAAGCCCGGCAACGAACCTTAAATCTACTTTTGTCATACCAGACCGAAAAACGTTCTTTGATTGTCTGAGAAACAATATATACAAAGTTGTCTCGTCTTTCCTTATGTTTTCTGAATAATCTCATGATATTAATGGTTTAAATCATTGTTTTCCACAGTTCGCCAATTAGTGATCATAAGTCCGTGGGGATTATTATGAGAACGGGGCACAGATTCCAGCATCCCTGAAGTAACAAGACTCCGTCTTTTGGTATTCGACTTTCTTTTTATCAACTGAGTCCCGTAATATGTAAACCGCTTCTGCCTTTCATCAAAGCTGATGGAATCGCAGACAAGAGTAGCCACAGCAGAAGAAGAGACAAGATCTGAGAGAAACCCGGATTCTTCCAACGCTTTTTTCTGTCTCAGAGCGGTAGCATCCGCCATGTACATAGCCTTCCCCATAGCCCATTCTATATAATTGTTGTCCGGAGGCAGATTGAAGAAATAATGGTGGAAAAGCTGGATATGGGCTTTTGCCTCGACTAAAAATGTAGTCTCCATCTTTGTTCTTTCTGCAAGAAAAGGAATATCACCATCGATAACATATATCTGGCTCCTTTCTTCACTTATAAATGAGAAACACTTCCACATCGTGAAGCAGCATATTATCACACTGGAGCAGACCGCCACGAGTACAGTAGTCAAGGCAAGTCTCGTTTTCTGTTCTAAAGACTGAATAATCATAACAAAAGTATAGAATTAAGTATTAGGAAGTTTTGAATCCGATTGGGGATGTCCCCAATTGTCTTTGATATTTTGTGAAATCTGAGTTTTTCCATTGGAGTATACATTCGAGACATAAGCGCCTCCGGCACCGACTGCCGCAGAGCCGACAGAGGTTGATGCGCCGGTAACCGCACTGTTCGCCATACCTCCGAATCCTGAGCTGACACCACCCGGTATAAGCCAGCTTGCAACTTCCGGAACAAATCCCATAAGAGCTGCGCCGATCAAAAGTCCGACAACATACATACAAGTGGAACCGATCTGGTGAATACCAAGCGAACCCACTTGCGCCCAATCCATCTCGGTAAGATCAAGCTGACCTATGAGAGTCCCATAAGCCTTTATATCACGCTCGAGTGTATATTCAACAATCATCCATACATACCCCAACACGAAATACGCCACAAATCCCCAAAGACATATGGAAAGGAATTTTGACATCCATTGTGACCATGCGGATTTGAACGGAGGAGCCAAAGACAATGCGAAAGCCATAGGTGCCCATATTTTAAGCAAAGCCTTAAAACATATCGAACCCAAAATAATCGCATAGAATGCACACTGGAATATAATCATTCCGATCCATCTGATGATAGAATTTACCCATTCAAGAAACCATGTCTCAAGACTGACAGCCCAACTCATCATATATTTCTTGGCGTTTGCAATAGCCTCGTCAATATCGAGGAAAGATGTACTTTCTTTCTTATCATCATTCGAGACATCCACTTGCTGTTTGCTTGTCACTGCCTGATTCTTTATCGCATCGGCATATTGTTTGCTTAAATTAGCCACAGTTATTTCCTTATTTCTTACATCGGCATACTCCTTATCTGCAAAAGCTTTTGCAGATGTTTCAATTTCAGCTATAGGAAATTCCAACATGGAGCATATACTCCCTGAAAAGAAAATACAAAGAGAAATGCCGATGATACGTGCGATTTTCATCACATCTATACCTCTTCGTCCAAGCATCATCATATAACACTCATAAGAACCGACTACAAGACAAAGAAGCGAACCGACAGCTCTTGCAAGTCCGACGAGCGATATATTCAGCGAAGATTGCTTGTTCATATGTTCTATAAGACCACGCAGGAACTCGTCCATCGCATTAATCCCAAGGGAATCCGAGAAACCACTCCCATCTGCGGCAAGCATCACCAGATTAAGTATATTCAATTCCATGATTAAAAAAATATGCCCGCCGCATAGGCAAGCTTGTTAGATTTTCGTAAAATATTATTCAATTCCTCTTTAGCCTCATCATAGGCTTTCTGTCGTTTTGAATTTTCCAGCTCATAACCGACACCGGTTTTATGAATATAATCTATGTTGTCACAGACAATGCCATATTGAGATTCGAGGTCTGCAACCCTGTGATTCCATTTCCCGTTTGACTTTTCTATTACGTAAGAAAGATTCTCGGTGATTCTCCCTTTAAGTCTGGCAAAATCATCTTTATAGTCATCCCACATCAGATCAACAGTCCTGTCTATCTGATTTTCAAGTTCTATGCGCATGATAGAATCAATCTGATTCATTTCAGCCTCAGAGTCTTTCTTACGCATTTCCTGAGCAGCCAGCATCGCCGTCCTTTCATACATCATTCTTTTGATATTGGACTTTCCTTCGTCAAAATTGATTTTCAGAAAACCTTTTGCACCTGAATAGTTTTTATGAAGCAGACGATACCAGTATTTAGAGCCGAAACTCCATTGAGCAAATTCCATTGAAAGGATCTGATCCTTTTTTTCTGAATCATTCTGAATGCTCACTGTCTGAGCCTGTGAGTTCAAGGCAAAGAGAACACACAACAATAAAAATATTGACCTTTTCATATTCATCCCCATTTTACAATAATGGCATCCGCGCTTTGTTTCAAGACATTGGAATTAATGACTTCCTGAAAAAGATATGTCTTTACTCCCGGATTCATATATATCCGGCAATTGAAATCAGCTTTATGAATTATATGCCGGCATCTGGATATACTGCCCTGCATCATATAGATCATATTTATCCGCTCCTTCATGTTTGCCTTGAATATATTCATGTTATTGGAAGAAATCTTAGCAAAGACTTTTTTCATATACTTTATCTCACCTCCAAGCTGCGAACATGCATCGGCATAGTAATGCACAACAAACGGATATTTCTCTATATTTTTAAACACCCTCTTGTTAAAATCAGCTGTCTCATCTATCAGAGAATACATGTCCGTAACCATATTGGCAAAGGGGAGTGCCAGATAAGCCCATGCCGTCCAATCCTTGATTTTTGAATTGAGGGTAGTCTTTGCCTGATTGATTTTATCAGACCAATCTTTTATTCCGCTCTGGGTTCCTGCAGCCATAACCAGGTTGGACTGTTGCAGTCTCGCATCTTTCTTCATGCTCTTATGAAGCTCTATCAAAGCTTCTATTGTAGGGGAGTCGCTTGGAGCCAGATTTCCGGCAAAAGAATATCTCCCAGCTGCAAATATGACAAAAGCGATAATAACAAACTGTTTCATAACCGTTCCCATTTATTGACTATCTCCTGCGCGATATTCTTGCCCGAGATCGCCTTGTAAAAAATTTTTGAATCGATTACATTTGCGACATCACCCCAGTTAGCCATTACAATGGAATATTCCCACATCCATATTTTGTCACGTATTGCCCGGAGATCCGCATATATAGTCAATACAATCTCAAGTCTCTGGTCTCTGTCAATTAAATTGTAGCCATCACTCTTTGTATCCGTATTTCCCACTTCAAGGGGATTTTTCACCTTGCCGTTATTTACAATATTGACAAAATCCTGAACAAGCTGAACTGTATGGCTATATAGTTGAGAAATTCTTGTAATCGCGTATGCCTTACCCGATAAATCCGCCTGTTTGAAAGAATCTATAAGACGGGGACAACGCATCACTATATCCGCACTGATATTATAAATTTCTTTGTAATATCTTGATTCCTGTCCGAACCCCGCGATATTCTGCATTGATTTGAGATGAAACTCTTTCGCCTCCAGAACTGCGGTATGGTAAGCAAAAGTTTTACGTTTCATACCCTCTATTTCCTCTACCGCACGCGTATTGCTCATCTCGACACCAGTAATATAAGCTGTATTGCCCGTCCATGCCGCCAGGCTCCAAGGGTCTGATACGATTTTAACATAAGCTGCATTTGCCACGCCTATGCCGCCGGACATAAACAACAAGCAAATAATTATCAATCTTCCCATAGCTGCATAATCTTTTGTTCTTTGTTAATCCTGACTGCAAAATCAAGATATTTCTTGATCTTAAGCTTTTTTCTGTCTTTTTCTATATTCACGATAGCGTCCTGAATATTCCCGAAATGGCGGATATAAACTTTAAGAGCCTCCTTTTCCGCCCGCTCGGTAGTGTAAGCCCAATAACATTCCGGTGGCTCTTCGACACCGTAGACATCGGAGTTTTGCCCCCTGCATATCCACACCTCCTTGAAATAGTTGCGCCCCTCATGGTTGTCAAGAGCGTTGACAGTGAAAATCTGTTGTTTCTGAACGTGAGTCAGACCAAGTATTTTAGAGATATCATCATATCTGTCCTTGAACTTCGTCTGATCGAGAAGAATCTTGACATCGGAGTTATTGATGATTGCCTCCTTTACAATTGGAGAATCGATCACATCATTAAGCTCCTGAGTCACGACACCTGCAATACCGTGAAACTTGCGGACAGTCTTGTAAAGATATTTGATATACTCTGCCATAGTGGGAGAAGCTATTGCTTTCCACGCTTCTTCGATTATAAGAGCCTTGCGTCCTTTCTTAATTCGCATCTTCTGGAGAAAAACATCCATGATGATAAGAACGACAATGGGGAAAAGAACGGGATCATCTTTGATTTTATCAATTTCAAAGACAATGAATTTCTCATCAAAGAGATTGATGTCAAGGTCTGAATTAAGAGTAACCTCAAGCTCTCCGCCACGATAGAACTGTTTGAGAATAGCCGCAAAATTCCGTATATTAAACTCTACTTTCTCAGACTGCGTGATCTGCGGAATGCGCTCCAGCGCAAACTCATAATAAGAATTGAAAGACAACTCTTTCACTTTGAGCTTACGCTTCTGCAGTTCGATATGGTCAATCTGTCTTTCGATTTTAAGAAGGAGTCTTGTCTCAAGCAACTCTTTCTTAAATTCCGCAAGCTTTATCTCTGCTGCCTGTCGCTCCGGCAAGGAAGCGGATTCATCACATTGCAGTTTATATAAAGTCTGACACTGTCGTATCAATCGCAAACGGCGTTCCTCTCCGGGTCTGGTAAGAGCGGTTGTTGTCGGATCCGGTGTCGCCGGAGACTTGATCATCTCTTCAATATCATCCATCCCGTCCTCATACTTTGAGAAATCACTCTCCATTTTTGCACCGAGAAGCAATTTCTGCCTCAGATCCTCGCGCTGTCTGTCATTGAATCTCTCAAATGGGAAGAAATACTCCTCATAATATTCAGTGATGGTCTGATTTATAATCATATCCTCTATTTTTGTAGGCAACTCATTGCCTTTGAAAATAAGGAATATGAGATTCTTAAGGAAGTTCTTCTTTTCTCCGAAGTTTGCGTAATACTCCTCGTCTGTGATTTTGAAAGGATTCATGGAGATCGGTTTTTCCTTGGAATAGGAAATATATACACCTTGGAAATAACCGCATATACCCTCATATGAATCTCCGGTATCTACCATCACAACATCCGTGCCCTGTTCAAGGAGCTGCCGGACAACGGAATTCATGTGGAACGATTTCCCGCTTCCGGATGGACCGATACAAAAAAAGTTGGCATTGTCGGTCATTTTCTTCGTTCCCTCTTTTCCTGTAATATCTATGCAGACCGGCAAACCCTGACGATCGGTATAAAATGTTTTAAGAGGTGTCTCCTCCGACACTTTAAGGTGCTCTTTAAAGAACATACAGAGAGCAGCATCGGAA
>CAMWMW010000052.1 GCA_947175455.1 uncultured Porphyromonadaceae bacterium
TGCGACGGATCTACGGAATACACATTGGAAGAAGCGGAAAAATCAGACAGAGGCACAGATATAATCCTGCATGTCGACGACGACAACCGCGAATTTCTTCAGCAATCACGGATCGATTCTCTGTTGAAAAAATACTGCCGTTTTCTGCCTGTTCCTGTAATCAGCGGCAAGGAGCAGGAATGGAAAGACGGAATGTATGTAGACACCGATAAAGACCGTGTCATCAATGCCACCGAACCGCTATGGACAAAAAAGCCGTCGGAACTCACTGATGAGGATTATCTCAGGTTTTATCATGAGTTGCGTCCGGGCGAGGAAGATCCGATGTTCTGGATTCACCTCAACGTGGATTATCCGTTCACACTTACAGGCATACTGTATTTCCCTAAAATAAAGAGCAATATAGACATCCAGCGCAACAGGATTCAGCTTTATTGCAATCAGGTATATGTAACCGACCAGGTCGAGGGGGTAGTGCCTGAGTTCATGATGCTGATGCAGGGTGTGATTGACTCTCCGGACATCCCGCTGAATGTGAGCCGCAGCTATCTGCAGGCAGACCAGCAGGTAAAGAAAATCTCATCCTACATCTCGAAGAAAGTCGCCGAGAAACTCGACAGAATGTTTAAGGATGACCGCAAGGAGTTTGAGAAAAAATGGGACGATATAGAAGTCTTCATTAAATACGGCATGCTCACGGATGAAAAATTCTATGAGTCTGCAAAAAAATTCTTCCTCCTCAAGGATGTCAACGGAAACTATTACACTCTTGACGAATACCGCACACTTGTCGAGGCATCGCAGACCGACAGGGAGGGAACGGTGATATACCTCTATGCTTCCGACAAAACAAGTCAGTATGCCTACATCCAGGGTGCGGAGGAGAAAGGCTACAATGTTCTTCTGCTTGACGGACAACTTGACCGCCACTTGGTTGGAATGCTGGAAAGCAAACTGGAGAAAACACGTTTTGTCCGTGTCGATTCCGACACTCCGGAGCGTCTCATACGCAAGGACGATGACAAAAAGGCTGACATCACTCCGCTGCAGGCAGACATGCTGACAACGATTTTCCGCACTCAGATGCCGGAAGTGAAAGACACTGATTTCATTGTGGAATACAATGCTCTTTCTGAAAAAGACGCCCCGGCGGTGATTACCCGGAATGAGATGATGCGCCGCATGAAAGACATGGCGGAGCTTCAGCCCGGAATGAATTTCTACGGTCAGATGCCCGACATGTATTCTCTCGTGGTCAATACCTGTCAACCTGCGGTGAAACGTATTCTTAAGGACGCGGAAGAGAGCGTGGGAAGCGTTGTAAAACCGATTCGCGAGGAGATCGAATCTTTCAACTCCCGCATCTCTGACCTGCGTAAGGAACTTGAAGACAAGGATGCCGACAAGGAATCAATCAACAAACAGGTGTCTGATCTTGAGGCTAAGGCTGGCAAAAGCCGCGAAAAGGAGGAAGCGGTCATCAAGGAATACGCAGCCGGTGTGGCGAATGTGAAACAGATAATAGACCTTGCCCTCCTTCAGAGCGGACTTCTGAAGGGTGAGGCTTTATCCGCGTTCATCCGCCGCTCCGCCGCTCTGCTATGAATGCCGTTTCCAAAAGATGACTCCGGTTTAAATCAATATATATTTAAATCCATATATACAAGAAAACGCGTCAGAAATTCTGACGCGTTTTCTTGTATATATGGATTGAATCGCTTATTCCGCCGGAGCATCGTTCCATGTGCAGGAAACGAATTCGAATTTACCTTTCTCCACGCATTTCCACACAATGGTGTACTCCACATTCGCGCCGCCGGTTGTCCAGGCGGTGAAGGTGACTGTCACTGTAGGCTCAAGACCCTCGATCGGAGCCATGTTGGGATAGAGAAGCGAAAGTGCGCCCGGACCTGTCTCATGCTCGAAACGGCTCTTCATCATCTTAACGATTTCTTCCGGCTGCACACCCGGATAGTAACTCAGAAGCGTTGCATACGAACTGTTGATATTCACATTGCCCTGATATGCCGAGCAACCCGAATAATATTCTCCGGTGCCGTAGCTATCAACCCATGATGAGGCATTCTCTATATTGGCACTCACCCAGTCTACTGCCGCCTGATAGAACCACATGCTCGTAGCCTGGTTCTTGCCACGCGGGAGATACAGGGAGACAGAGGGATCCATCTTCCAGCCGCTTGACTTGAATACGAACTGGTTTGTCTCCGTAATGACACCTTCCTCGGAAATGGAGTCAACCCAGTCGGTTCCGTCATAGGTATATTCCACGCTTCTGAAGCTTGTCCCGTCATTCCCTTTCAGAGAATAGAGCACATATTTGCTTGTCTCGGCTGAGGCATAGGGATACGTTCTTGAAAGGAACATAGGTATCATTGTTCTCGCTTCATCGGCTGTAAGCGCGTTTCCGGACACACCCATCTGCTTGTAATCCGAAGGCTGAAGCACGGTTACGTCAGTTGCCTGCGCCCACTTCGAACCGTCGTAGAGATACAGGGCGGATACCGCTGTGTTCGCGATTGTGGCTACACGACGCTTGACATTCGCAGAGGATTTTGCAGATGACTCAACGCCGGTGAGCAGGATATTGAAGAACTTAGGTACACCTCCTGATTTGGAAATACTTATAAAATAGCCGTTTACGGTACATGTCTCACCATCCTTGAGCATTGCTTTCTGCGCGTCGGTCAACATGTAGAAACTTCCCTGCGATGTGGATGCGCCGTCAACGATAAGATTATAATAGTTGCCCGATACGGACACCTTTCCCGTAATGCTGCAGTATACAGCGGTGAAGTTGTCGGTTGTCTGGATTGCCGCATCCATATCGGCGCCGGTATATACCTTTGCCGCAGGATATGTCACACTGCTTTCCTGTCCGATTTTCTTGATAGAGGCACTGTCTCCGAACTGAAGACCGTTGTTGTTGACACCGACCGTGCCGGAAATCTCAAGCTGGTCTCCGAGAGCATAGCTGCCGTCGTAAGAACTTCCGAGATAGACAAGTACGGAAGCGCTCTTGTCAGAGAATATGAAGCCGCGCGCGCAGACACCGGTCACGACACCGTTGACGGTGACTTCATCGCCGGCTTTCGCATCTTTGAGGACATCGCTCAGCTCGAATTTCTCGTCGGGCGTGTTGAATACGGGAGAGGTCTCCGAATTGTTATAATCCACAAGCACATACTCGCCTGCCGCGGCATCGGGGAAGTTGCTCTTGAGAATGCGGGGAATATTTCCGGCTGCCGTCGCCATGGGCGAGAAACTCTCGGCATAATCTTCGTCGCTTCCGTATGCCTCCTGATAATCTTCCTTGGTCACTGTGTAGGAGGAAGCGGCATTCATGTTTACCATCTCTTCGGGAAGGTTCTTTGCAATCCTGTATGTCACATTGATCGCTGAACCGCCGGAAAGAGTGAAATATTTGAAACCGGGATCCTGAAGCAGATTCGGAATGTATTCCGCAGGAAGAATCTTGTCATTGAGATATCCGAGGGAGCCTACTGCCTTCAGTTCGTCTGCCACACCGGCTGACTCGGCAAGCGCCTTGTTGGCGGAATTCTTGGCGATCAGCTCATAGTCTGACACCTCAAGTGTATAATCGAGAGTCTGGACATTGGAGAAGTCCGGTCCCCCTGTAAAGCCGTCAAGATGGTCGTTCCAGCTGTTTTCGCTACACGACATCATGCCAAGTGACACAGCTCCTACAAGAAGTGTATTCTTTATATATGTTTTCATTTCGGTAGTTTCTTAGAAATTGATTTTTAATTTCAGGGAGAATGTGCGGCCGAAAGAATATACGGCATATGTGGCATTTCTCCATGTTCCGTTCTCGTTGTAAGGAGTCTGCGCATCCTTTACATAATAGTAGTCGAACAGGTTGAAGACGTTTCCGTAGACGGTGGCGTTGAGTCCGCCGATCTTGAAGCTGTAGCTGCAGGAAAGGTCGAGCTCGTTACCCCATGGAATCTCCCACGGGTCGGCAAGTGTGATTTCGCCGTTCTGAACCAGACTGCTTGACGCGTCAAGATAATAATCCGAATAGTTGCGTGCGCTGAATGTCCAGTCGGCGCCGATGCGGAATCCCTTGAACGGTTTGAATGTCACGCCGAGTCCGCCTGTTGTCTGCGCCGATCCGCAGACCTTGTGGTTTTTCTGGTTCAAGACACTCCACGCATGGTCGGGAGCGTGGGGTCCCGATGCGAGTGTTCCGTCGGTAAGGCTGGCGAGAGGCTGTCCCTGCTCGTTATAGTAATAACCTTTCGGATTGTTGAGCCATTTCCAGTCGCCCCATGAGAACATACCCTGGATTTCGAGCCAGCGGGTGGGATTGAACGCGAAGTCAAGCTCAAGACCGATATGCTGTGCCGAGACATTCTCAAGACTCATCGAGAAGTACTCTCCGTTCATAGGACCGCCGTTGAACTGTCCGCGTTTCTGGGTGTCACGGTCGCAACGGTCCATCCACTTGGTGTAATAACCGTTAAGAGTCATGGAGAAGACGGGCGAATGGAATCCGTAACCCAGCTCGAACGATCCGATTTTCTCATTCTTCGGATTCGGATTCAACGCATTGCTTGTCTCCGGATTCAGGAAGACACCGCGCGAAAGGAAGGGAGCTTTTGAGATATATCCTCCGTTCACGAATATGTTGTTGTGACGGTCGATATTCCAGTTGGCGCCACCCTTGATCGTTCCACCGAAGAACGACTGCCATGGAGTAGTGCCATGCTCGGCGTCATAGTAGAACATATCTTTCTTCTTGTAGCTTGTCACATTGAGAGAACCGGCGAGGAATGTAGTGACGGCTCCTTCAAGAATCTTGTATTCTCCCTGACCGTACACACCTTCCTGATGTGTGAAACCGTCATAGTTGCGGTATACCACATCGCCGATGCCGAGTTTCTCATATTTCCAGTTGGGATCTGCCGCAAGATAGTTGTTGGCGGCTTTCACATTCTTTCTGTCGGTGTCATCCATGTAATACTCGCCTGAATACAGGTCGATGAGTTCGTTTCTGTGGTGTCCCACGTAATATCTCACATCGATACCGCCGGTGAGATTGAGTTTGTTGGGTATGATTTCGTTCTTGTATGTAGATACAAGTCCGTACCACTCGTGGCTGTTGATTGACTGTGACATCGCCATCTCCGAACCGGTAGTCGACGCCGCGTTGAGATCCTGTATCGCGCCGTAGTCAAACGTTCCGTCGGGACGGCGGAATCTTGTGGTTATGGCTCCGTTCTCTGCTCCGCGCCAGTAACCGCGATATTCGGATGTACGGCCCTGTCCTGCGTATCCGCCGCCCGATGCGAGAGAGACATAAAGCGCGGATGAAAGCGATGAACGCTCGTTGATCTGCCAGATATGGTTCAGTGAGATGATGGGCTTGTGATACTGGTTGCGGTAAGCAGTGCGCTGGCGTCCCTCATTGTCGAAACCGTACTGCGGGTTGTAGCTGTACATGCTTTTGCCGTTCATATACTCCTTAGCCTGCTGCCAGTTCTCGATTGAAAGTGCGCCGTATACCATATTGCGCTGGTTGTGCCACTGCGGAGAACCGAACGCTGTCAACGAAAGCTGATGGCTGTCGCCGATTTTCTTCGATACGTTTGCGAAATAATTCCATGCCTCGAACTGGGTTCCCTGAATGTATCCGTCACCCCATTTGCGGCTTCCGAGAACACTGATCGCCCAGCCGTTCTTCATAAGTCCGGTAGACACGTTGAATCCTATGTCATTGAGAGCGTTGTTACCCATCCCGTACCATACGGAGCCACCCTTCTTTGCATCAAGACCTTTGGTAGTGATGTTGATGGTACCGCCGATAGAGGGAGACGAGATGATAGCCGCGCCAAGACCGCGCTGCGTCTGCATGCTCGTGGTCACACCGCCGAGTCCGGCGAAGTTCGACCAGTAGATACCACCCCACTCCATATCGTTCATCGGAATACCGTTCACAAGAACCGCAACGTTGGGAGCCTTGAATCCGCGCATGTTGATCTTGGCGTCGCCATAACCGCCGCCCTCCGGTGTCGCCCAGACACCGGGAGTCATTTTAAGCACCTCGGGAAACTCCTTGTTTCCGAGCTTTGCCTCGATCTGCGCCGCTGTGATTTCCGACATCGCGATTGGAGTCTCGCGTGTGCGTGCCTTTGACTGGGTCACAACCACGTCCTGAAGCATCTTTGTTTCCGGTTTCAGCACCACGTCGCCGATGTTTTCTTTTACAGCGGTCTCATAGCCTGAATAACCGACATAGGTTATCTTAAGCGTTTTCCCTGCGGGAGCTTTAAGACTGAATGTGCCGTCAAGGTCTGTGGAAACACCGATCCTTGTGCCGGGCACCGTCACCATTGCGCCTATGAGCGGTTCTCCCTGCTCATCAATGACGCGGCCGTAGCAGTTCACATCCGCACCATAGGTAGCCAGAGCCAGCACCCATGACATGCAGATTGCCACGCCTAAGAGAAAGAGTCTCTTCATAATGTGTAAAGTTTAAGTTATTGTTGTTATATAAAATAATTATAATAAGACAATTATATAGATTCAACAAAACATTAAGAGCCAGCCTGCATTGCAGGCTGGCTCTTAATGTCATGACATTAAAACTCGATAACGCTATGCTTCGAGATCATAATGCCGTATATAGAAAATCGTCGTGTTGATTTCATCGGTCACCTTTGATAATACTGATTCACCACTAAACAATGGCTGTTTACCATCATTTGAATGCAAAGATAACCAATTTAAAACTTTTTCACAAATTTTTGCGCGTTTTTAACACAACTGATTTTACGCATTTATCACTCTTCTGTTTTTTCCTCTTTCTCCTCCTCTTCGGCGAATCTGGTGAAACCGTTTTCCACGAGAATATTATACCATGTGAAGAGCTTCTTGATATCATTCTCGTATACACGTTCACGGTCATAGTCCTCGACTATCGCCTCAAATGCCTGACGAAGACCTTTAGATGCCAGCAATTCCTTGACATCGATTTTCTTTCCTTCATATTTCGCATATACCTTGTCAAGAATCTCGCCAAGCGGGGTGTCGCCAGATTCCGTATACATGGCTATGTCGCCGAGCGAAACCACTTTGTCGCGTGCATGAGCGGGAAAACGTTTGCCGCTGCCAAGTTCCTCTACGATGAGAGTGCCTTTCCCTTGCGAAACAATCCTGAACAGGCCGGGACGTCCTGTGATAGATAAAATTTCTCTTAACATATCATTCTAATTTTTTTGATTCAACTTCAAGTAAAATGTCAATCTGCTCAATCAATGACGAATCTCCGGAATTGGAGATGCGCTTTGTCTTATCAGGTGGCAACATGTCGAACTCGCTCTGCTGAGTCCTGATACGTTGCATGAGATCTTTCTCCGTGATTCCGCCTCTGCCGAGTGCCCTGCGGATACGAAGCTTTTCAGGCGACTCTACAAGCCATATGCTGTCACACATCCGGTCAAGCCCGGACGTGGCAATTATCGCAGACTCGACAAAACACAATGTGTCTTTTCCGGTCTTCCGCCATATGTCCAGATCTTTTCTCACGGCAGCGTGCACAAGCCGGTTGAGCCATATGCGCTCCTCTTCAACGGAGAAGACCCTCGACGATATAAGCTTGCGGTCAAGACTGCCGTCGGCAAGGACACAGGATTCTCCGAAACGTTCCCTGAGAGCGGCAATGATCTCTTCAGACCCGGTCATAAGCTCTTTCGCACGGGAGTCACAATCGTAAACACGATATCCCTTCAGACGGAGAATGCGGGAGACCACACTTTTTCCGGCTCCTATTCCGCCGGTTATGCCTACAAGCGATGCTTCCTGAGTTTCAGCCATGACCTACTGTTTTACGAGCGTATACTCGACTGAATCGGTAAACATCTGCGGACTCTCCACATAATCCGCGAAACTGTGGATGCTGACCGGAAGACGATCGCCGGAATATTTGTATATATCCCTGTAATCGACAGTCACATCCACCGGAACAAGATCACTGTTGAAAAGACTCATAGGCACATAATAGACAACCTGCACCCGGTTCGGGAAAAGCAAAAGGCTCTCTCCTTCGGGAACATTAAGTGCCGAGACCGTAGCCATGGATTCTTTCTTCACCAGTGGTTCGACAGGTATCTTCACCTTTACCGATGCAGGGACAATCCTCACCGTAGGTATGGGACTCAGAGGAACCTCCACTTCCGTGGTCTCCGACAGATTGCGTCTCACTATAGGCTGCGTATACACTCTGGTGATTGTGTCGATCGCCTCGGAGTAGGAATACACAAGCGCATAGCGCTGCAACGGCTTCGGAGACTCGCTGATGA
>CAMWMW010000053.1 GCA_947175455.1 uncultured Porphyromonadaceae bacterium
CCGTTTACATCATGGGTCAGACCAATCGATGAGTTATAGGCTCTGGCGAGCACAATCTCCGTGTCGATTGCATTCATTGATGAAAAGAGGGAGAGGTATGGGGTGGAACCTGTGTTGTAAATGGAATATCCGGAATTTTTCATGAATTCTTCCGATGCCGCTGCACATATGGCAAGCATCTGTTCCCAGCCGTCGATTCCGTGATATTTGCGGAATGTGCCTTCAAACAGCGTTATGCGGCTTTTGAGTGCAAGGGCAGTCCAGCGGGTCACAGTGTACAGACTGCGCCCGGCATCAAGGTTTTCTATCGCGAAGTCAAGGTCTTCAAGCATATGATCCACAACTTCCTGTCGTGGCGTGCGTCCCATATATAACCTTTCGTCATCTGAGTCAAGCGCGATATCGAGCCATGGCACATCGCCATACCTTTTCACTTTCTCATAATAAAAGAATGCCCTGAAGAATCTTGCCACTCCCTGGTATTTCAGCCTGTCTGCGGTGACATTGCAGTTTTGGGAATATTCAAGAAAAAAGTTGATGTCTCTGAGTTTGTCCCATTTCCATGATGATGAAGTGGAGGGCACCTGTTTGTTGCCCAGTACTTCCTGAATCAGGCTTGTCTTGGAAATGATGTCTGCCGATTCCGAGAATATGTCGGAAGCGGAAGGAAACATTGTGTAGAAATCGTTTGTAAATAGCTCGCATTCGTTACCGGTGTTAAAGAATGTGTCAGGAGTGAGTTTGTCTTTGGGAAATCTGTCGAGCGCGCTTTCACATCCTGTCAGAAGCAGAAGCCCTGCTGCGGCGAGTTTATATAATCGAGGTTTCATATGGTAGTCGTTTTTGTAATAATGCTTAGAAAGTCACATTCAGACCGAATGAGAAAGTCCTGCTCCATGGATATACGTTTGAGCGGTTGTCGGAAGCGGCGGATGCCTCTTCGGGGTCGATGTATCTGCTCTTCAGCGCTGTCCATGTCACGAGATTCTCTCCGGAAAAGTAGATGCGAATTTTCTGGATGAATATCTTTTTTGTCCATTTTTCGGGGAAAGTATATCCTATTGTCAGATTTTTCAGACGGCAGTAGGCGAGATTCTGAAGATAACGGTCATTGGCATAATAGATAGTGTTGTTGCTCGCGGAGAGTGCGGCGTAGGCACGCGGACGGGGGAAATAGGCATCCGTATTGGTTTCGCTCCATACATCGCTCATGAAGTCGCGGGGAACAAATGTGGAGTATGGTCGGGAGTATGGTCCCCAGAACCGAAGATTGTCGCCTCCGGGATACCAGTCTTTGCGACCGATTCCCTGCAGAAATACCGAAAGGTCTATTCCATACCAGTCGGCGTTGAGATTGATTCCATAACGGAAGCGGGGCACTGAGTTGCCTATTATCACGCGGTCTCCGGGATCATCGAGTGTACTTTTGCCTGCGTTTACGAATCCGTCATTGTTAAGGTCAAGGTATCTTGGGTCTCCGCCGCGCACGCCTATGCCATATGCGCCTGTGGCGTTGTAGCAACCTTTCATTACGGTTGTCAGATCGAGCTTGGCTGCATATGCGGCGGCTTCTTCATCGTTTTTGAAAAGACCGTCGATGCGATAACCCCATATCTCGCCTGTCTTTTTCCCTACATAGGGATCGGACAGCAGTCCCGAAGGATTGTCGCATTTGGTATATTCCGATTCATATCCGGAGATTGACACCGACACTCCGTAAGTGAACGGTCTGCCTGCGAGTCTGAAAGAATCGTCCCAGCTCAGAACAGCTTCGTAACCGCGTGTGCGCATGTCGTTGGCGTTTACCTGAGGTTCGGAGGCTCCGTAGAGGGATGGCAGGGATTTTCCTTGAGCCAGAATTCCTTTGACATCGCGGATATACAGCTCGCCTGTGAAATTAAGGCGGTTGTTGAGAAATCCCAGGTCAAGACCGATGTTGGTGGTTTCCACCTTTTCCCAAGTCTGGTCACCCGATACCGGATCGGAAACCACTGCGTGCTGCCCGAGGCTTGTGCCGTTGAATGAGTATCCCGACATATTGCCGCCTGTGTTGATGGTCTGTATGAAATCGTAATATCCTATCTGCTGGTTGCCTAAGGAACCGTATGAAGCACGGACCTTGAAGTTGCTCGCGATGCTGCGTAGCGGTTCGAAATATTTTTCCTCGCTGATGCGGTAGCCGGCGGAGAATGAAGGAAAGAATCCGAATCTTTTGCCACGTGGAAAGCGCGAAGTGCCGTCGTAGCGTCCGTTCACCTCCAGAAGATAGCGACCGTCGTAATTATAGTTCAGTCTATAGAACAGACCCATTATGGCATATTCGTTCCTGCCTCCCTTTATCTCGAAGTTGTCGGTGCCTTTTGCAAGGTTGAAGTCGGAAAGATCTTCAGAGAGCAGACCTGTGTTTTTGGTTATAAGGTCTTTGGCATACTTGGCTTCATAGTTGTAACCTATGATTCCGGAAAAATTATGAGTGTCTTTCCAGCAGTTTTCGTAAGATGCATAGACATCGGTGACATAATAGTTTCTGTCATATACACTTTCCTTGTAGGCGTTTGAATGGGCACCGCTTTCTGCCTCTTTGGAAATGATTCCGGGATATTGCGAATATTCCACAGGCACGCTCCTGAAGTCGTTGCGCAGATTGCTGAAAGTATAGCTGAAATCAGCCCTGACATTTAGGTTCGGGGTTATTTTCCAGGATAAGTCAAACATAGTTGAAAGTTCGCGAGTCTTGTCATGTCCTCCGGTTTTCCCTTTCTGGATTACTGCGTTGTAGCCGTCCATCAGGTAATGGGCGGAAGAGTTGGTGGCGGAAGTGTGGCTCACGGCTGTCCCGTCCGGGTTGACGGGCACCATGGATGCGAGTGCATGTAGAGTGGGACGGCGGAAATTATAGTACTCTCCGTTGTTGCCGCTGTCATATCCTTTGTAGGAATATTCGGAATAGAAGAATTTTGTATTGTTGGAGAGCGTGAGATTCGGAAGAATGTCGACAGAAAGCTTCACGCGGGTGTTATAGGATTTGAATTTGTCTGGCTGCACGCGGTTCACACCCTTCTGTTCGTAATAACGACCTGAAATCATGTATTTGAAAGACTTGACACCACCTGTCACATTCAGGTTGTGATCCCATGCCGGTCGGGAGTTGTCATACATGTAATTGTACCAGTCGAAATTTGCAAGATAGAGATACTGCTTTCTTCCGTTTTTTGTCTGTGTGATTACCCACGGGCGTTCGGGATTCTCTGTCTTGTCATTGCGGCGGTCCCACAGCATCTGGTATTCCTCGTCTGTATAGGATGTGTAAGGAGTGTTCTGCAGTGTAGAGAGAAAGAGATCTGCTATTTTAGCGGAATAATAACCTCTTGTTTCGAAATCCGTTGAGGTGGTGGGTGTTGAAAAAGAGTAGCTTCCGCTGTAGGATACGGTAGGTTTCTGGTCTTTTTTACCCGATTTCGTTGTAATCAGAATTACTCCGAATGCCGCACGCGCGCCGTATATGGCGGCGGAGGCTGCGTCTTTGAGTACAGAAATGCTTTCCACATCGTTGGAATTGATGCGGCTTATGTCTCCTTCCACTCCGTCTATCAGCACAAGGGGAGAGCCTCCGTTTGGGGAGGTGGTGCCTCTGACGTTGAGCGTGGCTCCCGCTCCGGGCTGACCGGACTGAAGAGTGACATTGAGGTTGGGAACCATTCCCTGAAGCTGTCTGCCGAGATTGTCGATCGGACGGTCTTTGAGGTCTTCCTGCGAGACTGTGGATACCGCTCCGGTGAGGTTTACTTTTTTCTGTGCCCCATAGCCGACCACTACAACCTCATCGAGAAGTTCCGAGCTTTCAGTCATGGTAATATCGTATCTGTCTGCATCACTTGCCTTGAACGAAGTGGGGTTGTAGCCAACATAGGAGAGTGATATTTCCTGTCCGGAACCGACATTGGGCAATGTGAAGTTACCGTCTATGTCGGTGATAGCCCCGTTTGTTGACCCTTTTGCCATGACAGTGACCCCGATAAGCGGTTCCCCCGATTTGTCGGTTACGGTTCCGCAGATGGTCCTGACCGCGGGCATGGCTGCTCCGTTGGTTTTCTTTTTTGCACGAGGCACAATCACTATCGATCTTGAGTTCATGACCTCGTAGGTCATTTCTGTTTTCTCAAAAAGTTTGTTGAGCACCTTGTCGAGCATCTGGTTCCGGCATTTCATCGTGACCGGAGGAAACCCGCTGAGTGCTGACTTCTTGAATGAAAACCGGAAGTCAGTCTGTTGCTCGATCTTTTTAAGAACTTGTTCCATGGGAACATCGCTGACATTCAGAGAGACTTTCGGAAAATCCGCCGCGACGGCAGCGAAATTAACAGATAGACTAATCAGAATAAGCAGCAGAATGTGTCTGGGAAAACATCGCTGTTTCATGAAAATTTAGATTGGTTAACGTTTTTTTATTATATAGTTGCGTATTATCATGGAAAGTACCAGCCTGTTCTTATGTTAAAGAACATAAAACGGCATCAGGTGTGTCTACTCCTGATGCCGTAATATGCTCCGGCGGGGTTATGGGTGGTTATGTGGATAACCGTTTGGATCTATTGCTATTTAGAATATATACGGTTGAGTATCCTGAGTGTTTCATCAAGATTGTCCGAAGGGAGTGTGCCGGTGAAGTTCTCATCGATGTTCTTTTTCATCTCTGAATCAAGAGATGTGCCGTATGTCTGTTCTATTCGGTCGATAAGATATATCGGAGTGGCATTTTCAAAGTATAACTCCATGGATGTCCATGATGATGTATTTTGCAGGGAATCAAGAGGTCTGACAAAATGCTTTCCCGTTGTGTTGTCGATGATTACTTTTGTTCCGGATGTCATTTCTATAGTTTCCCGGGAATCTTTTGGACATACGGAGACAGAACCGTTGTCGAGTGCAATTTCGGAATACCTTGCTCCCTTGCGCGACAACAGATTGAAGGCTGTCCCTTTTACGGTGACAGTAACGGATGGGGTGATTATTATGAAAGGGCAGTCTGTGTCTTTCCCTACTTCAAAATATGCTTCTCCGCTGAAAGAGACTTCTCTTGTCTTCTTTCTGAAGCGAGACGGGAAGGACAGTGTGGAGTTGCCGTTTATTTTGACAGAGGTGCCGTCAGGGAGCCGGAGTGACGATGATTCGTTTCTGGCTGTGATGACAGTGCATATGTCAATATCTTCCGAAGATGCATTGTCGAAATGCCACCATATAGTCCCTGCCAACAGGAATGGCATGAGAATGGAAGCCGCAATGAACAAGATTTTTTTGAAAGGATTGTGTCTTCTTGGGGCGGGATTTCCGAAAAGCCTGCTGTCGATGCGTGATTTGGTTTCGTCAATGATTTCTCCGGGAACAGACACATGGCATTCGTTTTCGGAATCACGGTCGAAAAGAAGAGCTGCAAGTTCTTCATCGGAAGCGGCATTGAAGCCTTCTCTCAGTTCGCTGAGTTCGGCGGAAGTTAGCCTGTCGTTTATGAGCTTGTCTAATAAATCATTCATGACTTGATTGTTAGATTGTTCATTGCTATTGTATAAAAGATTGCATGTCAGAAGAATATATCAATATTGCGGTAATCGGGAATATTTCAGGATACCGGGATAGCCTTTTCCTCAGGTTTTTCAATCCTACGGAAAGGGCATTTTTCACAGTCTGTATGCTGATGCCGAGCTTATCTGCGATCTCTTTGTTTGACAATCCTTTGAATTTGGACAGAATGATAGCCTCCCGCTGCGAGCGGGGCAATTCGTTTATCTCCGAGATGATAATCCTTCTGAACTCTTCATATTCTATGTTTGCGCGGTCATCTATGGGATGAGTCTCATCGCGGAGAGAAATGAATTCCTCATATACGGGACTGTTCAGCTTTCTGCGGAAATAGTAAAGTATGCTGTTTCTCAGAGCTGCAGAAAGAAATGGATAAAGAGTTTCGGTATTCTGGATGGAATGTCGGTTTTTCCAGAGTGATGTGAAGATGTCCTGGATTATCTCTTCAGCATCTTCTATAATCCTGATGTATGAGAGACAATAAGACATAAGTTTCCCGGCATACATACCGTAAATGATATCGAATGCATGCCTGTCATCGTTTTTCAATTGTACTATAAGATCATGTTCACTCATAACTGTTTTTACATGGAGCAGGGTCCGTTTGTGAGTGCGAATACAATGCCCCTTATGATATAGTTGCGTAAACGTGGTGAAAGTACTGTTGTTCTAACTTTTTTATTGCCGAGGGTCGGGGTTCACTCTGTTTTTTATGTCGCCCGAGGTCAGTGTTGTGACTGACCGGCGGGGGATGGTGACTGATTCGGGACTTTGCGGAGTTGCCGCCAGGTACAGACGTTCTCCGGGTTGGTCTGATGTGCGGTATTGCTTCCACATCCCCGGTCTCAGACCGCGTATGTCTGCCTTGAAATCTTCTTCCGAGTAATTTATGATTACCGTCACATAATCGCCGTCTGCGTTTCGGTATGCGGAACACATCAGCCCGTTCGGGTCGGTCGCTCCGTCGCTGTCAGTGGCGCCTTCGCGTCTCACTTCCAGCCGTACGGCTCCCGGGCGGATGAAACGGCTGTAGTTGCCGAGTGTCCAGAGAAGCCGCGAGTCGACTATGGTGTCAGACTCGCTGACAGGATTTTTATACTGATAAAGCAGCCCGTCTTTATAATTGCCACCTGCCGCACGCCACCATTGCCAGCTGCGGGCATTGGCGAAAACAAGGTCATGATGTATCATGCGTGCCACGTATAGTGCGGTCTTCATGGAGCGGTCGTAGCCGTGCCCTCCTCCTATCTCTTCGTCGTTAGCCATGATACAGACCTCGCTTTGCCAGAAATCGACATCATATTTCTTTAAAGTATCGTGAAGCGCTTTTCTGCATTCCTTCATGTATTCAACCGGAGTGTTGGTCCAGTAGCTGTGTCCGGCAATAAGTCGCGGTAGCGATTTCAGGTCGCCGACGTATGTCTCTGTGCTGTCCGGCGAGAAAAAAGACTGGATTTCATAGCCGCGGTCCGGTCCGGTCTGATGCACAGACATCATGCACCGGTAATCGGAAGACTCCGGTATTATAATCCGGGTGTGTATGCCTCTTGACTGAAATTCCTTGTCAAGAATCCGGGTGAGACGTGCTATCTCGTATTTAGTCGCAGGTGTCCCTTCCTGTTTTGGACCTTGCCAGTTCCAGTGTCCGTCAGGTTCATTGACGGGAGAGATATAGTCGAGATTTATTCCTTCGTGTGTGGCGAGACCGGTCACGACATCTGCCATGAATCCGGCGAAATCATGATATTTGTCTTCCTTCAGATTATATGTTCCGTCACGACCTGTATTGGTTGCTAATCCGTTTTTAGTGAAATATACCGGAGGAGAGTTGAGAAAACCGAGAATGTGAGGCACTTCGTATTTTTTTGCAAGTCGTAGAAAACTGCGCTGCCCCGCCTGTCTGCTCCAGTCGTAAGTACCGCCGGGAGTCAGGAAACACTCGGTTCTTGTATGCGGGTTAATATGGCTGCTGTCGTTCTGTTCCACACTTCCGGCGCCTATGTTGAAACGCCATATGCTTATGCCGATTCCTTCGGGATTTCCATCTGAATCCACTTCACGGCTGAAGAGAAGTCTTGCGACATCCTCCTGTGTCTGTTGCGGCATTTCCCCGATGAACCTCATGCTCCAGGCATCGGACGCACCGAAATGGTCTATTTTCTGATGGATGTGAGAAGTGTCAACCGTAAACACGACCGGTGTGGAGGCATGAGCCGGGATAAACCCCAATGTTGCGTACAATATGCTTGCGGCTGCTCTATTGAATTTTTTCATGATATGAATGTCCGAAATTTTAACGCTTTGCGAAAACCTGATATATGTGAATCATTTATCGCTTTACAAAATAAATAAATTTCACTCAAAAATCAAAGAAACTCCCCATGCCGGGATGTGTATATTTCATGGTCTGACTGCTCATTGACTGTTGGTTATTGGCAAAGGCATAAGCGGAAGGTGAGGAAATGTCAAAATAGAAACTAAACAAAATTATGTTTATTAATGTTAAATATATAGCCGGTCTGAATTTCAGGCTGCAACTCGTAAAAACAAAGATAAACTATCAATAATCTGAAATATTATGAAAAAGATTCTACTGTCAATTCTGGCTCTGGCAAGCGTTGCAACGGTTTCAGCGCAAAGCCGGGTTTTCAACAATCCCAACAACAAAGCGTATTTCGGTCTCCGCGGAACTCTTGACGTGCCTGTGC
>CAMWMW010000054.1 GCA_947175455.1 uncultured Porphyromonadaceae bacterium
CAATAAAATGACCTTTGTGACAGCCTGATGCTCTACAGCCGACTCTTTTTATTCCATTTTGTGAATCAAGCACAAAATAGAGTCGCATCTTACGGTTTTTAATAGAGGATTTGGGCACAGACTTTGTGCCGGTAGCGTTTTTAATCATACTTTTACTTTTAGTGTTTTTGAATATGTAAAATTAATAAATTATAGTGATTTTTGCAAGAAGAAAACACTATAATTTACTTATAATCAGAATTAAAATGGTAATTCTTCTTTCAAACTGTCTTGTGGATCTGGAGCGAAACTGAAATTTGCTTTTAACTGTGTAATTTTATCTTCATCCAAAGGGTAGAAGAGCGTGTTTTCAGCTTTGAATCCACATATAAATTCCGTATTGCCTACATTCCTTCCCTTGCCGACAGTAATCATTGCAGTTCCTTTGGTGGGCATATCTTGAAATGGCTCAGGATATCGATTATTTTCTTTGGGTCGATAAATGAGATAAATATTGTCAGCAGCCTCTTCAATCTGACCAGAATCTCGTAACCGGGACATGGTGGGGATAGGTGATGAGTTATTTCTGCTTAACTGGGATATTGCGATTATCCAAATGTTTAATTCTTTCGCTACATTTTTCAATTCGCGGGCACAATGTGCGACGGCTTGTTCGCGGTTCAGTTTCGATCCGACAACATTAACAAGTTGTAAGTAATCTATTACAGCTCCCTTGATTCCATACTTCATTTTCATTTGTCTGATAGACATAAGGATAGATTCAAGCGAGGACGTTGACCGTCCATCAAAGTATAACTTATCCATTCCAATGCCTTCCATAGACGCATCAATCGTGTATATCTCCTGTATGTCCAACTTGTTATACATTATCCTGGATGAAACAATTCCTGATTGCATAGAGGCGATACGTGCTGCCAATTGCCAAGGCATCATTTCCATTGAGTAAAAAGCAACTCCATCGCCATGCTTTATTGCTTCTACAACAAGTGCAGTGGCAAATGATGTTTTTCCTTGGGATGTCTCAGCTCCGACAATAATCAAATCAGATCCATTAAGTCCTCCATTACTGTCAAGTATCGGGAATCCAGTAGGAGTGCCAAGTGTCTGACCATCTTTTAACTCTCTGTTAAGCAACATGCGTTCCTGTAGTTGCCTATAGCTTTCTGTTAAAGTCTCGTACCTATTCCCAAGTCCTTCGAATATGTTGTCTATTTTAGACTTTGTCTCATTTTGAACCTCCTCAATACTATAGACTTCATTGTTGCTGTGACTTGCAAGATTCATACCTATTTCCCACATCCTGCGTCTTAAGTTAAGTTCTTTAAGACGCAAAGCGTGCTGTGTAAGGTCAAGGCATATTGCGGAACCGAGACAAATCTCCATCACATCGCGATTTGAAAGTTGCGAACCGTTTGCTGCAAGTTTTGCTGATACCAACACCATGTCTGGCGTGTCTCCGGATTTATACACATCATGAATCGCAGTCCATATTTCCTGATGCTTGGTAACATAGAAACAATCAGCATCAAGAATGTTGTCAGTATCAATTACAGATTGATAAGATGACATGAGTGTTGCAAGAACTGTTCTTTCACATTCGATGTCGTTTATCGGTGTCCCAGTGGGTGAAGAATTATTTGTTGTATCCATTTTTACACCAGTTTAAAAGGGTTCTGTACATGGAAACATATCTTTTTCTCAAATCTTTGCGATTCTCAAGACTGAGAATGTTTTCTACAATGGTTTGAGAACCATATGCCGCTTTGAGTTTCTCAAATTCAATTTCATTCATAGGTTGCAAGCTTGAACTCACATATGGGGCTTTTTCAGGCAACCATCCGAGAAACTTTCTATAGGCATCGTTCTGTGTTTCGGATTTAAATTTTTCAATTTGTTCAAGAGGGGAGAGGTTTTTCTTTTTACCCCCTTTAGGGGGTTTTTCTTTTATATCTGTCTTTAGTCTATAGTCTTCTATATATGTTTCCGAATTGTAACCGGAAGTGTTTCCGGATTGTACCTTTGATTGTTTCTTAATTGTTACCTGTGAGAAACAATTTGATAAACAGTTATCTGGGGAATCATCTACATTACATATGCGGTATATGGTGGGTTTATTGGTTGCTGATACAAAATCTATTAGACCTCGTTGTTTGAGTCGGTTACGAACCTCTCCAATCGTCTTGCGCGTGATCAAGAGACTTATCTCAATAATCCGCGACTGCAATTCAAAGGGATTAATCCATGTGCGCTTGTTGCACTCATCTAACAGATAGAAGTAGAATTTGGCATCCAAAGCGTGTGTCGGATCTAATCTGTCTTGTTTCCAGAACTCATTTATTAGCTCAATATAGGTCATGACATTAAACAGCCTTAATATATTTTGACTTTGATACAAGATTGAAAAAACTGTTTCTTAGTTCTTCTGTAAACCAGCATTTCTCAGATAGGTGTCGAATCCACCAGTCATAACCGGTTCTACGTATGTTATCCCAAGTGATAGTATACTGACTGCCTGAGGGTTGAGGTATATGTATGCCACTTATGTCGGCATAGATGCTGTTTTTTTTCATTTTAAGATACTTTTAGTGTTTGGATGTGTAAAAGTATATAAATTTTTTGAATGTTCCAAATAAGAGCTTATAATTAATTGATAGCCAATATCATATTAGTTCTTCGATTGTAAATTCAATTCTTGGATTCTTTTTGTCAATAAGCTTTCTCGCATGTATTTCAGAACATAGCCTGTCATTCTTGATTGCCTCGCATGTCTGGAGGCAATCAAGAATGATTTTTTCTGCATTATCAAGGTCCGGTCGATCGCTACTGAAATAAACATCAAGAGTTATCTTAAATCTCTTGGAAATCATCTTACGGCGAAGAGAGCACTGCATGAAGAAACTCTGTTCATAGCGTTTGGTCGCATCTGTTTTGCCTAGTTTGTGAATCCTTCCAATCTTAATTATCTTGTAGGAATTTGACTTACTCGGTGGTTGACCGTAAATAGTCTGTTTTGCATAAACCATAGCTATTCTGTTTTATAAGCTTCTGAAAATACCTTGGGGATGAATTCTCCGCAGTTTATAATTTTGGATTCTTCAATAAAGGACATGATGGTTTTCTTGACAAATTTCCGATCAGGATGTTCAAGAGATTCCTGATACCTCAGTTCTTGTTGATCCTGGAGATACTTCTCAATAATCATATTTGCCCTTGTTGCGCTGAATGTTTTGACAATGAACGTTTGATTGTATTCCTCATCATCAATGTCTTTGCCATCATCAAGACGCATAAGAATCTTTGCTCCTATTTGATAGAATTTCAGTTTTAGCGTATCATCATATAAGTCTTCTTGTGATGGGTTTTCATGCTCTGTTTCATCAATCTTGTTGTTAATATATTCCTCTACTGAAATCTCATCTTTGAGATATGCTATATCAAGTTCGATATTGCGCTGGCGTATGGTTTTAAGTTTATCAACAAGTATGACACAATAATCAAGCTGCTTAAGCTCTGTAATGAAGAATCCACCAGTATAGTTGAGTTCCACATAATCGTTGATTATTTCAATGGCATTGGTTACAGAACTTGCATAAAGCAGGAAAGAATGTTTCTTACCTTCAATTGAAACACAAGCTCTGAAAGGATACATTCTTGTATTTTCAAGCTCGAAAGACATTCTTTTCTGATTAGACACTTCGATGCCTGATAAGGAGCCCTCATCAAGCCAGAACTTGATTTCAGTTAGAACATCATTAGATATGTAGACTCCTCTGTCAAGGATTAACTCATGCCGTTCTAAGGACTGTACTTGCCCGTCTTCACTTACATATGATTCGTTCCAGGTTCTGATAACTCTGGATGTTGTGTATTTTCCAAGCATTTTACTTGGATCAGATGTGAAATATCGGTTTTCTTGTTTTCTTGTCTCAATCATTGTTTTAAATTTTTATCAAAGCCGGATTATTGAGAGTATTTGTCGCCATGTATTCTTTCGTACGGTGTAATTCTCTCATGCATTCTACAAAATCATTCCTGATTTCTCTAATTATTTCAGGTTCACTTGCAATGAGCGGTCTGATATCAGAATGATATTTGGTATCTATAATATCATCAACCCTTGCCTTAACGTATGGCAACAGTTTCTTTTGGTTTTCTGTCATAGATATAATCTGGCTCTTTGGGTTTCAATTTCCATTTGTTCCACAAGTCTATGTTCTTCGGGTGACGGTATGTAGACCCCTGCTATATCTGACGCCCAATTCCTGAATCTTTCAATCGCCAATGTCATCTGTTCCGTATCAAGTTCAGCCGATGATTTGAGCACCTTTCTCTCCTGTCCGGTGACTACATCATGTATTGTCTTGACAAATAGATCCGGATTGCAGATTTCTTTGAAATACCATTCCTTGACTTCATCTATCTTATATCCGAATTGCAAACCGAAATATCCAAGTGCTGCATGGAGATAGGCATTCTGCCTTATGGTTCGCTGAGGTCTTTTCTCTGAAAGGTCAACCACACACTTCTTCTTGAAAAGCGCATTACACCGCTTCTTGAAGGTTTCGGCTTGCAATTCATTGGATAGGTCAAATAGCATAAGCTGTGGTATTAGAATGGCATATCATCCTTGTAGGCATTCATTTGAGCTGTTTGTGGCTGATAAAATGATTGCTGTTGAGGATATGGTTGTTGACATGCAGATGTCTGCTGAGTAGTCATTGGAGCGGCTTGTGGCTGAGCATTATGAGATTGTTGGTAGATTGTGTTGGTTAGAAGTTCAACCCTGAATGGACGGATGTCTGTGATATATTCTGTTCTACCATCTTTCTGATATTCTCTTCCTGAAATATCGAAATGGACTATAACAATGTCTCCAACCTTGATATTGTCAAGCTGTTGACATCTGTCGTTCATGAACGTGAATTTAGGGGTGTTGCCAGTATCATCAGACGGTTGTCCGGTGTATGGGTCAAACTTGCGGATGGTTATAACCAAATCCCTCATTGTGTATGAGTTTCCGCTCTTTGATTGTGAGGAACGTGTCTGACTGATTGCAAACACTCGTCCTGTTATTCTGTATGCCATTATGCTATTTTTAGATTGTTTCCGAATATGAATTTCTCAAGTTTATCAATATCTACAGGTTGACCGTGCCATCCTTTAGGATTCTCTCCCCCGAAGATACGCTTGTCTTGAATGAACTCTTTTCTTGCATGGAGCCAAGTCAGGAGCAGTTCAAGCATTTCACGTATCTTTCGTCCACTTTCAGTGTGGTCGTAATCGTATGATTCCTGATATACTCCTTTGGCTCTCAGTGGCTCTCCTTTCCTTTGATAAGCCCATTCGATTACGTAATATACAAACTGATCTATTCTTGTTGTCATACCTGCCTCTATCACGCACCACGGATATACATGCCTCTGCCAACCATGTTCAAACTTGCCCCACGAATATCTTCCGGTGGTCTTTATGTCGTACATGATGTTGGATACCCATTCATCAATATATCCATAGAGCAACACAGATCCGAATGATGTTTCCATCGTAGCTTCCGCAAGAAACTGTGTGACTGACCCACTAAAGAAATCTGCTGTCTCTTTGCAAAGTGCAATGTCGAAATCAAAGGTGAAATCATGTATATCAGATCTGATAACCTTTACTCCATAATCATTGGTAATGGAGTAGATTTTGCAATCTTCACGACTTGATTTTCTGTTCTCGATAAGACAGTCAACTATCTCGTTAAAAGCAGTTCCTTTGTCGGCTGCTTCCCCATATTGCCCGTCAATTCTGTTGATTGAATCAATAAGGTCAGCTTCCAATTTGAGATACATTTCATCAGGCGTGAGCTTGTAATCACCAATATCTCTGTCAAGATATTCTCCCCTTTCATGAGCTGCTTCGCTTACCTTGTTCCAGTCCTCCTCGGCTACAAGTTCGTAGTCGAGGAGATTCTGAAATGCTATGAGCAACGAGGGGTATATTCTATAATCAGGCTGCGCTGCCATCACTATATGTTTTTGTGGTCTTATCGAATTTGAGACCTAGTTCTTTAGCCTTATTGGAAATCGCCTTGCTTGCTATCGCCATAGAGTTGTATACATGATCAAGACCCTTTGCCCATTTGACATAGTTGTTGGCGTCTTCGGCATTCTTGACATCTTCAACATTGGCTTCTATTAGACTCTTGATCTCTTCAAGTTTGCGGTTGTTCTCAACATTCTCATTGATACGGTTTCTATAGTTGGCGATAACACCTCCGAAGAATATATTATCTCCCACTATTTCCTTTTTCTCATTAATAAGAACCGGAATGGGAATAACACCTGGCATGTCGCAAGTATTCTTCGCATAGAACCTATCTGTGGGAGTAAATGATATTGTTCTGATATTTCCGTTCATTTCCATATACCCTACAAGGTCAAGTTCTTTCATGAGGTCATTGGTTGACGAGCCACCTACTTCCGGACGTATCACAGTTTCATCTCCACGCGACTCTTCTTTGTCGTGACCAACAAAGATAACATTCTTGCCAAGTGTGGTCACTCCCTTGATGAAGTCGATAAACATCTGCTTACGTTTGCCGTATCCTTTCAAAGAAAGACTCCCATCACGGTTGACCTCAATTTTCTTTCCTGTGGCGGTTCTCTTTATGAACTCCTCCATATAAGAGAGCATCTTGCCTACTGTGTCTATAATGACAGATTCTATCTCCGGAGTGTTTTTTACCTCATTCATCGCATCCACAATCTCTTCCCATTTTGTTACCTGAAGAGTGGGAATCTGATGCGCGCCATTGATACGCATCACACCGCCGTCAGTGTCAATCATAACGGCGTTCGGTGCCGAACACGCAAGGGTTGATTTTCCACTACCGGGCGATCCATACACCATTGCTACGATTCCCGGTTTTGCCACTAACTCTGATGGTTTTTTGAATAAGCTCATAATTATTACTTTTAGTTGTTGTTTGATATGGTTGATAGATATTCCAGTTTGAGGCTCTTAAAGAGCAGATATGAAACTGTGAGAAGCATCATTCCAATGGGTTTGGAGATAATAAGTTTTATAATACTTTCGCAGTCTCCGAAGAAAAGAATAAGTCCTGCTATACCTATAGCAATCATGATAAGGAATGCTATTATATACTTCATACTGCCGCCCTCCTTCCTTGTTTTGCAGTCTTGTGATGAAGGCACTCATATACCTTGTCAAGGTCGTAGATTATGGTTCTGCCATATTCTACCAATATTGCAATAGACAGGACACCTGATTTTTTCCAGTTTTGAATTGTCTTGGAAGATACTCCAAGTTTCTCTGCAAGTGCTTTATTGCCTGTTATAGTTGTTCTTTCCATAATTATCCGAATAATTGATGTTTTGATGCATAAGTTATAAACTCTCCTCTTGTGTGGATATCAAGCTTGGCATAAGCCGCCTTTATGTGATTCTTTACCGTATGTCCTGATAGATAAAGCATGTCTGCGATTTTGTCTATGTCTTTGTATTCGTAGAAGATTCTCATTACTCTCATTTCTGCATCTGAGAGTTTACTGTTGAATTTAGGCATACATATTTCACCTTCATGTTTGCATTCCCCGCGCATTGGGCAAACAACTTTTTCAAAATGCAGCTCCCCATTGTTATCTATGTCATGTCTTGTCGTGTCAAGGGTTCCAAAATTGCATTTGATAAATCTTCTTACGATAAGAAATCTGAAGTAAGGCTGATTCATGCTGCTTCTGCTATATATGGCTGTTAATGCATTATAGGCATGAGGATAAAAATTTTCTATAGTTGCCAAAAATTCATCGACAAAATCAGTATCTTTTTCAGTAATCTCAATGCTTTTACCGTCAGATATGCAATATACACGGTCTTCGCATGTGTAAAATTCTTTCTCTTTCATACTTTTAGTGTTTACTTTTAGTTGTTGGATGACGCTCAGTTTTCATGAAACAGATTTTCTACAGGGATACCTGTAATTTCAGCCAATGCTACATAATGCGATGACTTTTGAGGCTTGGCTCTGCCAGAAATCCAGTTAATTACTGTCGAATCTGTAACTTCACATCGCTCTTTAATTTGCTCTACGAATTTCCTTCGAGGTGTTTCCCATCTTGATTCTGGGATTGACTCGTAATAATCCTTTAGAGTCATTTGTGAAGTGTTTGCTTCAAATGCATTTGAATTTTCAATACTTTTCATTAATTTTGTAGAGTTTGTATTAATTATGATGTAAAATTAGTAATAAATATTGGAATTGCAAGAAA
>CAMWMW010000055.1 GCA_947175455.1 uncultured Porphyromonadaceae bacterium
ATATGTAGGTGTCTGGGTGACAGGTTATATAGTAGGTTATGTCGATACAGGAATCAAGTCGTATGCAACAGATGAAAGCTCCAAGTTCTCGGCTCCTGCTACAGTGGCTACAAATCTGCTTCTTGCGAACACGCCTGACGAAAAAGACTGGAACAAGTGCATAAGTGTAAATCTCCCTTCAGGATCGGAAGCCAGAACGCAGCTTAATCTCAAGGACAATGCCGGAAATCTTGGCAAGTTGCTTACGATTCAGGGTACTGTGACCCGTTATGTCGGTATCTCCGGTGTGAAAGAACCCACAGCGTTTACTCTTGGCGAGGGCGGCGACACCCCGGCTCCTCCGTCAACGGGCGAAACAACGGTATATTCCTCACTTGAGAAAACCCTGACGGCACTCCCTTCCGACTGGACAATCGATAATGTGACTCTCCCTGCAGGCAAGACCGAGCTGTGGTCATGGAAGACGTATAACAACAGCGGATATCTCAATGCCACAGGTTACGGAGCGACAAGCGACGGTCTTTCTTATGCCATCTCTCCCGTAATCGACCTGACTGGCTATACTTCGGCAAAAGCTTCGTTCCGTCATGCCGCAAAATTCCAGACAACCATCAAGCAGCTCTGCGGGTTTGTTGTGCGTGAGGCGGGTTCTTCAACATGGACTGAGATAACAATCCCCACGTGGCCCGAAGCAGGAGCATGGACATTTGTCAGCTCCGGTGATATGGATCTTTCAGCTTTCGCAGGCAAAAAGATTCAGGTGGCGTTCAAATACGGCTGCTCTGCTGCCGGCGCCGACCAGTGGGAGATCAATGATCTTGAAGTGAAGGCATCCAGATAATCTGACAAAAACAATTTAGCGATAACTGAAATCCCCCGGTGTGACTGTCGCACCGGGGGATTTTGTATGGAAATTTATGCGAGAATGTTAAAAAACATTCTGAATGTGAAAGAATAAATGTGTGTTTTAACGTTTATTATGTTGAATGAATTATATTCCCGTGAGGGGAACGATAAAACTCCATATTGCGAATGAAGAAATTTTACATGACACTGATGCTGGTGCTGTTTGTGTGTGCCGGCGCGTCTGCCGAATTTAAAAACGGCTATTATGATAAAATGAACGGTAAATGCGGCGCCGCTCTCAAGGCGGCTGCCAAGGAGTGTGTGCGCTCACACCAGACTCTTGTATATTCGGACCTGCCGACATATTGGCAATATTCGGATGTATATCCGGATCTTGTGGATGGATGCAAGCGGTGGTGGGATATGTATTCTGACGCCCTGTATCTGATACAACGGGGGCAGACGGGCAAAAGCAGTTTCTCGGCAAATAAAATGCAGCGGGAACACAGTGTGCCCAAGTCATGGTGGAAACAGAACGGTTCGGTAGAATATACACCGGCATATTCCGACATGTGGAACCTCTTTCCCTCCGATGGCGCGGCAAATCAGGCGAAGCTGAATTATCCGCTGGGTCTGACAGCCTCAGACACCTTTGACAACGGAGTGACGAAAGTGGGCGGTGCGCAGACCGGTTACGGCGGCGGAAGCCGCTATGTCTTCGAGCCTGCCGATGAATACAAGGGGGATTTTGCCCGCGCATATATGTATGTAGCCACTGTCTATGACGACATCAACTGGGTGGTGAATTACATGTATCAGAAAGAGGCATATCCAACTTTGATTCCCTGGGCGAGGGAGATGCTGCTGCAGTGGTGCCGTCAGGATCCGGTGAGCCAGAAGGAGATCGACCGCAATAATGTGGTGGAGCAGTATCAGGGCAACCGTAATCCGTTTGTGGATTTCCCCGAACTGGCGGAATATGTGTGGGGAACCCGCACCACGGAGGTGTTTTATGTGGACCAGCAGGAGGGCAGTGACCCGACTCCTCCGATAACAGGAGATCCGGAGATTACGTCACCGGTCAATGGAGAGTCTCTCGATTTCGGGCAGGTTGCCGTGGGTCGTTCCGAGACCCGCGTGCTTCAGATTGTAGGAAAAAATCTTACGTCTGCTCTTTCGGTAAGGGTGAGCGGTGCGGACAAGGATATGTTTGTTCCTGAAATCACCAGAGAGATTCCGGCGGCTACGATAAACCAGAACCAGGGTTATCTGCTGAACATCACCTACACTCCGACGGCTGTCGGACGGCATGAGGCGAAAATAATGCTTTATGACGGCGGTCTGACGGGTTCTATCGCCGTGACACTTGCCGGTGAGGCTCTTGAGATGCCTGAATTCACGACTGTCTCTGCATTGCAGCCTACCGATTTGACCGCAAATACATATACCGCAAGATGGAATGCGGTTCCCGACGGTTTCATCGCCGATTATTACGTTCTGACACGCACGCGTCTTATCGATGGCAACCAGGAGACGGAAACATATGAAACAGGTGAGACAAGCTATGTTATCAGCGACCGCGATCCATCCGTTGCCGAGACTTATTATGTGCAATATTCGCGGCTTGGTATGCTTTCGGAGCCTTCCAACGAAATTTATGTTGCTGCGGGTAGTTCGGTGGAGGAGCTGTATGTATCCGCGCCGATGCAGATTTACACGGTAAACGGCGGATTCATGATCAAGATCAACGGCGAGAGCAAGCCGATGCATGTCTATGATGTCAACGGCACGGAGGTGATGTATGTCGCGACACCTGTCGATGGCGATATCTTCCTTCTTCCGCAGGGCGCCTATATAGTCACTGCCGAGGGCATGCGCCCCGTCAAGATCATAATCTGATTTTATTCGGTCAGCTGTCGATTATTCCGCTGATTCCTGAATTTATTCGATTGGTTTTTGAGTTTATCGATTAGTTATTGGATTTATTCCGCTAACGCGTCATAACCGGGTATGCCCCTGTGTCGACGCGTTAGCGGAGATAATCTCTCCCGGCTTGGATAAACTCTCCCGGCTTAGATAATCTCTCCCGGCTCTCTTCCCTTTCCAATCAATCATTTCAATCATTTGATTTCAATAATACCGATTTATGAAAGATTCATCCGGCTGCATTCCAGCTGACCGCAATTCCGGCAATCTGAACCCGAATATTAATCCGGATATGGAAAACATTATATTTGTAAGTTATGATATGGTTCCGGATGCCCGCGAGCCGGATGGGGATTACTGCGAGCCGGATGTCTGGGAGGTGGGAGACGATGGCGTGTGGCTCCGGGATGTTGCGGCAGAAGATGGATGCCCATACTTGTCCGGCAACCCGGAGAATGCAGGAAAGGGGAATGCAGGGAAGGGGAATGGAGTGAATTATCCTTTCGGGAAAGAGCTTAAAAGAAGAAATACCCGTAGAGCCAAATTCAAGGATTATCGTTCTCCCGGGTTTTATATGATTACTGTCAACGCCCAAAAGAAAACACCTCTGTTTTGCCGGATTTATGCTTCCAATCATTCAGAAGCGACAAACCAAAGATCTCTCCCTTTTATACAGAAAGAAGCCGTTGGTGAAAGGGTTGCTTCTTTTTTGCAGAAAGAAGCCGCTGGTGAAAGGGGTGCCTCTTTTGTGCCGGCGGGAGGCGCTGCCGGGACGGGCGCTTTGATGCCGGTGATCGAATATTCCGATCTCGGATGTATCATTAGGGATAAGATCGAGACAATGCCGGATTATACACCGCAACTGGAGATTGTAAGGTATGTGGTGATGCCGGACCATTTGCATATACTTATCAGAATCAAATCTACCCTTGAGCGACATCTGGGACGTGTGGTGGGCGGTTTTATGGGCGGATGTACGACTGTGGCGAGAAAGGCGGGACTGATTGCCCGCGAGGATTCTCTCTTTACCGAGAAGTTTCATGACAGAATCGTATGCCGTGCGGGTCAGATCGCGCGTCTGGTAAACTATATCAATGATAATCCGAGAAGGCTGTTGATTAAAAGAATGCATCCCGAACTGTTCAGGAGGTATCTGCATATCAGAATCGGAGAAAGGGAGTATGCGGCTTACGGAAATATATTTCTGCTGAAACATTTTGACCTGTTGCCTGTGAGAATACACAGAAGGTGGTCGCCGGGTGAGTTTGATGAATATGAAAGGGGATGCATGGCACAGATAGAAAACGGTGCCGTTCCGGTTTCTCCATTCATACACAGGCGCGAGAAGGTTATACGTGACAAGACTGTCGATTGCGGGGGAAGTCTTATAATAATCAGGGATACAGGTTTTGAGGAGCGGTTCAAACCCCAGGGACGCGAGTTTGAGATGTGTGCTTCGGGTAGACTTCTTCTTTTGGTCCCGTGGAACGACAATACGGGAAGAAGGAGCACTGCCGGCAGTCGTGAGTTTCACTCAATGAATGATATGGCTCTTGAAATCTCAAAATTGCCGGCAAATATCCGGATGGCTATAGTCATGAGAGAAAATTTATAATCAATTGATGTTTATTCCATAGTTTTGTTTATATTTGCAGTTCTGAACTAATTTAACCTAATCAAACAGGTAAGTGTTGAAAATTAGCTGATATTAAATTTTAGGATATCACGAGATGATTTACTGATTTCGAAGAAGGAGCATAGCTGACTGTGTGACCGATAAGGAATCGGGAAAGAATCCGGGAGATTCAAAATTTGGATAAGCGATACATTTATTCATTATAAACTAATATTCAATACTTGCTTATTTAGACCTAAATCGATCATGAACGCACGATTAAGCAGTCTGGCGGGAGCGTCTTTATGCGCTTTGGCTCTCGCATTGCCGGCAGTCGCTGACGCACCTGCCGGGTATTATGATTCTCTCGAAGGGAAAACCGGGGTGGAACTTGGCAAAGCCGTCAAGGCGATAGTGAGGAAACATACGGTGATTTCGTATGGCGACGCTACGTGGAACGCTTTCCGTAAGACGGATGTCAGGGTTGTCAACGGCAAGGAATGCTGGTGGGATATGTATAGCTCCAATAATGTAGCCGTTTCATCCGGACACCCGGGAATGAATATTGAGCATTCCGTGGCAAATTCCTGGTGGGGCGGAACCGAGAATGACGCATATAAGGATATTGTCCATCTGAATCCGTCTGATAAGGAGGGCAACAGCCGTAAAAGCAATTATCCTCTTACGGAACTTTCCAAATGTTCCTGGACAAACGGAGTTGTCAATGTGGGTTCTCCGAAGTCCGGTCAGGGTGGAGGAAGCCGTAACGGTTTTGAGCCTCATGATGACTACAAGGGAGATTTCGCCAGAACATACATGTATATGTTTGTGGTGTATGATGACATAAACTGGGGACGCACAAGCGGGGGACAGAATGTGGAGTGGATGTTCACGGCGAGTCCGTTTGAACTTAAGCCGTGGGCTAAAGAGCTTCTTCTTCGCTGGTCGGCAAATGATGCGGTAAGCCAGAAGGAGCGTGACCGCAACGATGGTGTCTACAGTCAGCAGAAAAACAGGAATCCCTTTATCGACCTCCCGGATCTTGCCGATTATATCTGGGGAAGCAAGGTAGGGGAGCCATATTATGTAGATGGCGTTCACGAGCCTGCTCCCGGTCCCGTAGACCCTGATCCCACAGATCCCGATCCGGAGGGTCCTGAAGATCCGGATCCGGTGGATCCCACACCCGAAGACCCGACGCTTGTTCCCGGAACTTATGTTCTGGTTGCCTCCCAGTCGGACATCCGTGCCGGGGAAAGCTATCTGATACTTGGGTCTGACTCTCATGTGGCAATGACTCTTGGGCAGAATAAGGACAAGACATATTTTGAGCCGACAGAGACAATCGTCATAAATGACGGAGTGATCGAGAAGGCGCCTGCAGACGCCGCGCTGATTACGCTCGAGACCCTTGGCGACGGATATGCCCTCAAGGCATCGGATCTTGCCGGCAATGTCAAAGGTTATCTTTTCAGTTCGGCGAACAAGACGATAAACCTGACTGATTATTCCACTACGGCGGGAGTAAAGGCAAAACTGACGTATTCCGCGCAGGGAGTGTCGGTGGTATACGGACCTTCGGTCAGCAGCGGAGCGGGAGCTTTGTATTACAACAAGAGTGCGAGCCGGTTCACGACCTACACCAGCAGCGGTCAGGAGCGGCTTGATTTCTACCGCAAGGTGAAAGACGCGTCAGGGATTGAAGACGTGGCGGATGGCGACGACAGCGTCATGGTCGAGGTCTGGGGCAATAATATCCTTGTGCCGGAAGGCGCGGAAATATATGATCTCAACGGGCGTAGACTCGCGAGCGGTGAAAACCTTGCAAGAGGGATATATATAGTGACATCACCTGCGTTCAGCAAGTGTGTCAAGGTAATGATAAAATGAAGGCAATGATGAATTGCCGGTTAATGTAAATTAAAACAACAGCATATGAGAAATCTGATATCGGGAATAATGGTGACTGCCGGAGCGCTGTCGCTGATGGGGGAGATTCCGGCGGGATATTACCGCGAACTGGAAGGGAAAAGCGGAGAGGAACTGAAGGCAGCTGTAAGGAAGGTGGCGATTCCGGAAGATTTCGTGTCGATCACCTATGGCGACGACAATACTTCTTTCAAGACATGGCAGGCATTTGAATTTACCGATATCAGGATGATACAGGGCAGAAAGGCATGGTGGGACATGTATTCAAACAAACTTGTATATGTGGAATCGGGTCACAGTTCGTTTGACATAGAGCATTCCGTAGCCAACTCATGGTGGGGCGGGAAAGAGGGAAGCGAAGCCGCCTATCAGGATCTGTTCCATCTGTATCCCTCGAATTCAGATGCCAACAATGCCAAGTCGAACAACCCGATAGGGATCGTCGGAGGCAATCCGGCATTCGACAACGGACTGGTGCTTATCGGAGCACCTGCCTCCGGATACGGAGGGGGTGCGTCCAAGGTCTTTGAACCTGCCGATGAATACAAGGGTGATTTTGCCCGCGCCTATCTCTATATCCTGACCGCCTATGATGCTATTCCTTGGAAAACGGACAAAGGTGGAGAGGCTCTTTATACGATAACCGGCGGTACAATAGACCTTCAGCCCTGGGCTGCCGCCATGCTGCTGAAATGGGCGGCGGAAGATCCCGTAGATGACAAGGAACTCAACCGCAACGAACAGATCTACGGCATCCAGAAAAACCGCAATCCGTTTATCGACTTTCCCGCGCTCGCCGAGTATATATGGGGTGACCGCAAGGGTAGCGCATTCACGTTGGAGGGGAATGCCGCCGATGCCGTGAACCGTCCGGCTGATCCGTCAGTCCCGGATGCGCGACTCACGGATGTCAACACATATGCGGCGGATTACTGGGGCAGCCGCAGTCTGGTGTTTGATATTACCGAAGGTGATCTCTGGATTAGTCTTGACGGAGGCTCGTATCAGAGATATGGCGACAGAATCTCGATACCGGCGGGAACTGTCAACGGCGAGAGCCACATCGTCAAAGCATATGCCTTGAAAGAGACCGGAGGGAGGAGTCTGCGCAGTTCGGTTGTGACTGTGACCATGACTGCAAAAGACCCCGCCGTTACCGACTATTCCACCTCGGTATGGACACCTGCGGTTGTCGGCGATGCCATAGATCCGGAGAGTCTTTATGTGATAATCTCCGCCGACAACAGACATGTGATGGGATGCACTTTCCAGTCGAACGGGTTCATGCCCGATTGCGGCAGTGCGGAATATCGGAATCAGGACACGGATTCGGAAATAACGGTGATTCCCAACGAATCAGCAGTTGTCAGATTCAGAACAGCCGGAGCTTCCGCATATACGATGCAGGTGCTTGATGTGCATGGCAATTCCAAGGGATACTGGACATCCACAGCGGCAAAAAATATGAAACTTGACCCGAATCAGGGAACATCCGCCGGTGTGAAGGTGCTTGGAGACGGAACGGTAGAGATAGATTTCGGCTCTACTCCGGGAAAACTGTGCTACAACAAGAGGCAGCCCCGATTCCTGAATTATACGTCATCACAGGGGAAAGTGATGCTTTACCGCCTCAAAGGCTCCGATGACACAGGCTCCGGAGTGGAGGAGACAATCGGCGATGACGAACCGGTGGTTGTCGACGGGCGCGATATAATGGTTCCCGCCGGAGGGGTTGTCTACGACCTCAACGGGCGCCGCGTCTCCGGCATCGGACTCCAGCCCGGAATCTACGTCGCGGTCAAGGCGAACGGCGAGGCTGTCAAGGTCTATATCCGCTGAAACCGCCGGCAGTAGTCGGCTGAGCATACAATTTCAGCGAAGGGGTTGCCGCCCCTTGAAATTCGATAATTATTTAAAAGAAATAGATTCCTCATATGCTTTATAGC
>CAMWMW010000056.1 GCA_947175455.1 uncultured Porphyromonadaceae bacterium
CTCCAAGGTCATCTACATCGTGATAGCAGCCGTGGCTGTTGTTGCAGCTTTGATTCTCAGCTACATTTTCTTCTTCCGCAATCCTAAGGTGAACAGAGCTTTCGAAGCTTACAATCAGGTTGAGATATCCGCAGCGGGCAATGATTCCGTGGCAGCCGTGGAATATAAGAAAGTCGCCGACAAATATTCCGGCACGGACGCCGGCAAGCTTGCATACCTCAGTGCGGCTGAATCTCTATACAATACCGGCAAATACAAAGAGGCTATCGCATGTCTTGACAATTTCTCCTCTTCGGAGTCTGTGCTTGAGTCAAACGCAATGGTGCTCAAGGGTGACTGTTTTGTAAACATCAAAAAATATGACGATGCTCTCGGTTGCTATGCCAAGGCAATAAAGAAGGCTGGAGTCAACGGACAGATTGTTCCGAGAGTCCTTCTTAAGGAAGCTAACATATACGATGAGCAGAAAAAATATGACAAGGCACTCGAATGCTATGAGACAATCTCGAAAGACTATCCGACATTCGAGCCCGGCAACGGCACTACAATCAAGGCATATATAGAGCGTGAGAAAGCGCGTCTCGGCAAATAAGCCGTATGTCGTATATAATGGGTTGAGTGTGTAAAAGGCAAATACATTTCCATAAAATAATAAAACATTTGCTTATTTTATGAAAAGGGGTTTCGGCTTTCGAGCCGGAACCCTTTTCTTCTCCGGTTGGTATTGTCAGTAAAAATCCTTATCTTTGTAATCATGAAGCTGTACATTTCAAAGTCGGATCTGTGATTTCTGTCGCGCGACCGGACATCAGAAGAATCTGTAACACAATATATTTATTGAATAATGGCTGAATTTCTGGAACTGCACAGAGCCTCCGCCGGCTCGGGGAAGACTTATACGCTTGCCAAGAAATATCTGTGGTATTATCTGACAATACGTCAGGATAACGGAAGCAGAAGACTGCGCACCGTGCCTGAACTGTATGACTCGCTCAGCCATATACTCGCCATTACTTTCACCAACAAGGCGACAAACGAGATGCAACAGCGTATCGTGGAGAAACTTGATGCGCTGGCTTTCCCTCCATCCGGAAAATCACCGGATTATATGGATGATTTCTGCAGGGAGCTGGGGGTGTCGCCGTCTGAACTCAGCAGGATATGCCGCAAGGCGTTATATGTTCTGCTCGAAAACTATTCGGAATTCCAGGTCTCAACCATCGACTCTTTCTTTCAGCTCGTGCTGCGCACTTTCGCTTATGAGACAGACCTCAACGATTCATACGCCATCGAACTTGATTCCGAATATCTCGCTAAGGTCGGCATTGACGCGACGTTGAACGATATAGAGGAGAAGAAGGCATCCGAGAGTGTGATGCATTGGATAAACATATTGATGGACCGTGGAAGGGAATCGGGTGAGAAATGGAATATTTTCCAGAAAAACGATGACGGCAAGTCGATATATTATCGCTTCATGAAGTCGGTCGGCAAACTTGAGAACGAAGACTTCAAGCAGATTCGCGATGAACTTGAGGACTATTTTGAACGTACTCCCGACCTCCCGGAAATATATGATGAGCTTGACGCCGTTTACCACGCTCCGTTGCGTGCTCCCTTCAAGGCAATGAAAGATGCCGCGGCTCAACTGTTGTCGCTGATGGAGACCGCCGGTTCTGACGCCACCAAGGACAAATTCCGTGATCATGCCCGCAAGTCGCTGCGTTGCAAATGGAACCGCATGCCGAAAACAACCGATGTGTCTTTCGCCCCTCTGAAAGATTCCTCTTTCGAAGGCGCGGCATATATGAAAAGAAAAAAAGCGGAACCCGCATTGTATGAACGCGCCGAACCTCTTTACCGTGAAATGACGGCGGCGCGTGAAATGTGGCTTGCGGAATTTTCATCACCTTCTTACAGACACTGGAATCTCTACAAAAAGAATTTCCCTTATCTCGGTCTTTTGTCGGTAACGCTCAGAAAAAGGAAAGAGTATCTTGAAGACAACAACAGTGTGGAACTTGCCGAGACCAATTCCCTGCTCAGCCGTATCATCGGGGAGGATGACGCGCCGTTTATCTACGAGCGACTCGGCACACGCCTCAATCATTTCCTTATCGACGAGTTTCAGGACACATCAAGGATGCAGTGGAACAATCTCCTGCCGTTGCTGTCCGAGAGCCAGAGCCGGGGCAACGGTAATCTGCTGATCGGCGATGCCAAGCAAAGTATCTACCGGTTCAGGAATGCCGATCCGTCATTGATTGCCGATAAGGTGGAAAGACAGTTTTCAAGAGTCAGGACATTGGGAGACGCCCCGGGTGAGAACACCAACTGGAGAAGCGATCCGGAAGTGGTGGAGTTCAACAACGGTTTTTTCTCGTTTCTCACAGCCCGGCTGTCGGATGAGTCGCAGGGAGAAGACACGTCGATAGACTATCGTTCGCTTTATGGCAACGTAAGGCAGCAGACGCGTCCCATGAAAGAGGGCGGGAAGAGCGGCTCTGCCGGATATGTCGAGATAAATATAGAGAAAGCCGATAAGAAGGAGGATGCCAAGGCTGCCGTTGTCGCCCGGATGTCGGCGCTTGTGCTGGAACTTCTCGGAAGAGGATACAGGTTCGGAGACATTGCCTTTCTTGTGGATACCAATGCCGAAGGAGAGGCTTTGATAAATGAGTTTACGCGTTATAACTCCGAAGCCGGCGAAGAGGGTGTAAAGATAGAATTTATATCCGAGCAATCGCTGAAAGTGGCGTCATCCCCGTCGGTGAAGCTTATTCTCACCACGCTTGCCACCATAGGTCGCGGCACAGCGCCGGAGGTGCGTGAGGGCGAGGATGCGGCACGCAAGGGTGTGGCGGACTGGAATGAGGTAAAATGCAATTTCCGGGTCTTCGCCCTGAGGCATCCCGAACTGTCCACTCCCGAACAGCTTGACCTGTTTCTGGCTTCCGGTTCCGATACGGATGCCATAGCCGGGATGCTCTCCGAAATGCAGGCTGTCACGCTTCCCGCACTTGTCGAGGGTATCGCCGCAACGTTTATTCCGCTGGAGATGCGACGGCGGGACGCTCCCTTTATAGCGGCATTTCAGGATATTGTGCTTGAATACTGCGAGTCTCGTCCTTCAGACATCGCTTCGTTCCTGCAATGGTGGGAGAGAAGAGGAATCAAAGCCTCGATCTCGTCGCCTGAGGGTATGGATGCCGTCAATGTCATGACCGTTCATAAATCGAAAGGATTGGAATTTCCATGTGTGGTGATACCGTTCGCCCAGTGCTCGTTTCTGACTGCTCCGAAAGGCAAGACGGAATGGCGGTGGGTGAGACCGGAGGCTGTGGAGCTGCCGGGTCGTGAATTGCCTCCGTATCTGCCGGTTGACACATCTTCCGATATGGAGGGCACCTCGCATGAGGGGGAATACAGGACTTATATAGATATGGTGACAATGGATTCGCTCAACAAGCTCTACGTAGGCTTTACCCGGGCGGTTCATGAGCTTTATGTGTTCTGCGCGGAAGGAAAGAAACCCGATGCATTGTCGACATCGGCATTGTTGCGGGATTTTATGGAAGCCGAAGCCGATGAGACACGGATGACGTCCGGTGTTCCCTATCCGCATTCTCCTGTGAAGAGGAAGCAGGAGGAATGTCCTGCCGGAACCATCGGTGATTACACAGCCAGGGTGACACCTGATTTTCTGAGATACAGGGAAGAGAATGTGCCTTCCGTAGTCGATGCCGAGGAATTCGAGGAAGAGGATTCCGACCCGAGGTCTGAAGGGAATATACTCCACTCTGTAATGGAACGGGTGTATACGGCAGAAGATATCCATGCCTCGGTGTCGCGGATAAGACGTCAGGGTCTTGTCTCGCCTGAAAAAGCGGATGAGATAGAGGCATTTCTGAAGTCGAGACTGTCGGCTCCGGAGGTTGCAGGATGGTTCGACGGTTCGGCGCGTGCCGTCAACGAACGCTCTATAATAGGCGGTCACTGCAGTCCGCGTCGTCCCGACAGGGTCATGCTCATGCCCGATGGCGGGGCTGTGGTGATAGATTATAAGTTCGGCAGTTCCGCATCGCATGGCAAATACAGGCGGCAGGTGCGCGACTATGTGTTCCGTCTCAAGAGCACCCGCAGATTCAGCTATGTCAAAGGGTATATCTGGTATGTGGCTGAAGGCAAGGTAGTGGATTGTGATTCGGAAGAGAAACCATAAAATAAGAGAAAGGGGGAACGGGAGAAAGGGGATGAATAATTTGCATATGACTGATTAAAGCAGTAAATTTGCAATGTATTAACCAACACTTTGATAAAATTGGATTCAGATCCTTTACCGGGCTCGCCGGCGGCGAGCCTTATGATATTACTTTCGCAAGCCGGAATGCCGGCAATAAGTTTCCATGCTCCCGAAAGCTGGTCTGCATGGATAATGTTGATAATCATAGCCTTCTGTTGTCTGATGGTGTCTGCTTTCGTCTCCGGAAGCGAGATTGCCTATTTCGGACTCACGCCTCAGGAGATTGAAGAGCTCGAAGATTCCACGCAGCCCAGAGACCGCAAGGCGTTCTCATTCATCAAAGACAGCGAGCGTCTGCTGGCAACCATCCTTATCTCCAACAATCTGGTGAATATCACCATGGTAGTGCTCCTGACATTCGCCATTTCGCAGACAGTGGTCTTCAACAGTTCACTGCTCAACTTCCTGCTCCAGACAGTGTTCATGACATTTCTGCTATTGCTCTTCGGCGAGATTTTTCCGAAGCTCGTGGCTCGCGGACGCACATTGTGGTGGGTGAGGGCGGCAGCGCCGGGCATAGGTCTGCTTTATACCGTGCTCGGTCCGCTGGCTAAGGTCATGGCGCGGTCAACAAGCATTGTGGGGAAGATAGTCACCAAAAAGCAGCAGAACATATCTACCGATGAACTTGAGAAGGCTCTTGAGATTTCCGATGTCTCCGACGGCAAGGAGAAGGAGATGCTTGAAGGTATCCTTTCGTTCGGAGAGATAGAAGCTCATGAGATCATGATTTCCCGTGTGGACGTGACGGCAATTGAATATCATGATTCTTGGGAAGAGGCGATGAAGGTCATACTTGATTCTGGATATTCCCGTATTCCGGTTTACGACACCTCCCAGGATTCAATCATCGGTATCCTTTACAGTAAAGACCTGTTGCCGTATATAGACAGCAAAGATCCAGGATTCCGCTGGCAGAGTCTTCTGAGAGAACCGTATTTTGTTCCTGAGTCAAGGATGATTGATGATCTTCTCGAGGATTTTCGCAGAAGGAAGATACACATCGCCATAGTTGTGGATGAATACGGCGGCACTCAGGGAATTGTCACCCTTGAGGATATAATCGAACAGATTGTGGGTGAGATTGACGACGAGTATGACGATGTCACCTCCATGTATAAGAAGATAGGACCCGATTCATATATTTTCGATGCCAAGATTCCACTCGCTGATTTCTGCCGCGTGACTGATATTGCGGAGGAATCGCTTGGAGATGTAGGCGATGCGGAGACTCTTGCGGGTCTATTGCTGGAGATCAAGGGAGACTTCCCGACCACCAAGGAGACTCTGGTGCTGGGCGAGATGCATTTCCATGTCATGAAAATGGAGAGACACCGCATTGTAAAGGTCAGTCTGCGCATTGTGAGATCCGGGGATGCCGGGGAGATGAAAAACAACTGAACGTATTCATATGGAAACTGAATTTATATACTGGCGTCATCACACTCTTCCCGGCATCAAGGTCGAGGAGGTCTGTGGCGGAGAGAACCGCCCCGTGTCGCTCTGGAAGGAGATGGCATATCAGGTCTATTCTGAGAACGGGCGCGAAGGGTATCGCGAGATAGGACATTTTCGCAACGGCGCGCCTTTCCTGATCGGAGAGAACGGAAGAATCTCGATCACGCATACCGGGCGTTTTCTTGCCGTCGCCACTTTGCCGCCGACTCCGGAAGTTGATTTGTCCGAGTTTTCGGAAAGGGCGGCTTTGGGTATAGATGCGGAGCGTGCAGACAGGGAGCAGGTTCTGAAGGTGAGGGAGAAATTCCTCTCGCCAGCCGAACTTGAAATGATTCCGGCATCGGATTTGCTTGCCAATGTGATGGCGTGGACGGCAAAGGAGGCACTCTATAAGGCGGCGATGCACGAAGGCGTGGATTTTGCGAAGGATATTGCGATTCACTCTCTTCCGAAACTCGGTCCCGCCGTACCGGTCTATGATAAATCCGTGTTCGATCCGATTCGCACCGGTGAAGCGGGTTGTGTGTGTAGGCGGCAAGGAGTTTCATTTCGTGTTGTACTCTTACGAATCGGAAGGAAACATCGTCACACTTGCGTATTCCCCGCGTTGCGCGAAGTTCGGTTCTTAAGAGCGGGACTCTGAAATCTGAATTCAGGGATTCGGGACTGAGCTTACATAAGGCATGAAATCCCGCGAACGCCGTTCGCGGGATTCCGGATGTGAAGTTAGCGGTCTTTCAGGCAAGGATGCTCCTGAGCTGAAGCATAAGAATGATGAATCCGGCGGCATAGATGGCGAAGATTCCGGCATTGTGATAACGAGATGTAGTCAGGTTTCTTTTCATGATGTCTTATGATTTTGAGTTATTTTGATATTGCAAAGTAAATGCCGGGTGGTGCATGGATGTGGCAGTCGTGTGTTAACAAAGGTTAATATGTAAATATCGGCTTTCTGTACTTTGCGGATGGTGAAATATATAACCTTGTTTGTGCAATATATGGTATAAATTAAGGCGAACATATAAATTTAGCTGAAAACATTAGTGTTGATTATTTAAAAATGCTTATATTTGTGGTTGTTAATAGGCTTTCGGCTGCAATAGCCGTCAGAGCTTCCGATTTTAGTATAATCCATAATTTAGAAGGAATCGCCGATAAGAATCAGTGAAATCGACGGTGCGGTTTCTGTATTTTTTATAGATATTAATGCAGCTATGGAATTAGGAAATATTTTAAGAAACAGACGACAGACTCTAAGAACCACGCAGCAGACCCTTGCCGAGATGTCGGGGGTCAGTGTAAGAATGATAAAGGCTATCGAAGGGGGGTATGCGAATCCCTCGATAGCCACACTTGAGAAAATTCTTAATGTCTTGGGTCTTCAGCTTGTGATTTCAGACAAGCAGGATGCCGAATAGCCGCTTTCTGCGGGATTGTTTTGCGATTCAGTTATCCTGATTATACAGGAATATAGGTTCCGATTCCCTGTTCATGCGGTCAAGGGCAGTCACGGCGTATGTCACACCCTGTGCGTCCGGATCTATGAGCATCTTTCTGTAAGGTGTCAGAGCCACTATTGCCTGGGGATCCTCAATATCCTGTTTTTCTCCTGAATAAAATTCGTAGACCACAAATCTCACTGCATCGGTCTCATGTCCGCCGTGCCCGTGTTCGGGTGCGGACCATACGAGATATTTCCGGTCTCCCTCTTTCTCTATCCTGATGTCAGTGACGTTGGCAGGGCGCATGTCGGGATCTCCGTATGCCGGCGGCAATGCTATTGTCGACTGATATTTCATGGCAAGAGAGTCTGCCGCGCCCTTGTAGTTGCCGGTCACCCAATATCCGTGCCACCATATGTTCCCTCCGATGTTGGGGAGTTTGCGCGAGAGTCTCACCTTGGTGTCAAGCTCGTTTTTGTCTTTGTTTCCCGGATCCGCCACATCCATCGTGCGTTTCACGTCCTGACCGATGTATATGTCGACATCCGACGCGTTGTCGTTCCACCATTTCGCAAGCTTTCGGCTTGGAGCCGCCGGAGTGTCGAGATTCCAGTAAAGCTGCGGGGCAAGATAATCTATCCATCCGTTTTTAGCCCATAGGAGCACATCGGCGTAGAGATCGTCATAGTTCTGCAGACCGGTGCTCTCGCTTCCTTTAGGGTCAGTGCGTTTGTTGCGCCAGATGCCGAAAGGGCTTACTCCGAATCTTACCCACGGTTTGCGGTCCTTGATTGTTTTGTGCAGTTGCTCGATTAGGAGGTCTACGTTATGGCGTCGCCAGTCGTTGCGGTTTCTGCCGAGACCGTATTTCAGGTAGCTCGCGTCATCGGGTATTTCTTTTCCGGGTGCGGGATAGGGGTAGAAATAGTCATCTATGTGGATTGCATCCACATCATAGCGGTTCACGATGTCATCGACTACCTTGCAGATGAAATCTCTGTTCTCCTGATATGCAGGGTCAAAAAGCACCTGTCCGTTATAC
>CAMWMW010000057.1 GCA_947175455.1 uncultured Porphyromonadaceae bacterium
GCATTAGGTTTGCAGAGCGATTCTTTACGGTAATCCCAGAAACGCGCCATTTCCGTTCCGCCCGCATACTTCCATCCGCCGTTTCCGATACGTTCGGGGTCGAAATCCACGGCATAAATGAAGTCTTTGATATGCAATCCGTTGTCGGGGAAGAATTTCTTACGGTAGCCGTCACCGACCTCGAAAGGTCCGCGATTGATTATGTCATCACACCATTTGACGCACTCGTCAAGTTTCTCATTGGGTGTGGAACCGGTGACCTGGGTGATCGGATTTGTATATACTCCCCAGTTGAGATAAAGCTTTACAAGCAAAGCCTCCGCCATCCACTTGTTGGGGCGACCGTATGTGTTGATATTGTTATCTTCTGTCAGATCAGGAATAGCCTCAAGCAGTTCCTGCTCTATCCAGCGGGCAACATCGGCACGCGGCTGACGCACCACCGGCTCGTCTTCCTGAAACACATGGTCAAGAATCGGCACATCACCGTATACATCCATCATCCAGAATGTATAATAAGCGCGGATAGCGCGCAGAGGAGCGACAACAGCATCCTTGCCGTCGACACCTCCGTAAAGAAGTATCCTCTGGTTTGTCAAAGTGATGCCGGTGAGCATGTCGCCCATCAGACCCACACCCTGCAGGTCCGGACGGAAATTATGGATAGAACCGTCGCGGAAACGTCCGCCGTCATCATATGCTCCATTTCGCTGAACACCTACCGCCTCATCGCCGCTAAGAAACATCGCTTCCCAGAAGTTACGGCCGAACCACGCTTCATTACGGGTGTAGTGGTAACAGTTCTCAAAATCGCTCTGCACTGCAATCGGATTATTCGGGAACTCTGTATAATTACCATATATCGGAGTGTCAAGATCCGTACATGAAGACATTCCTGCCATCACGCCACCCAACATCAAGACTTTTATATAAGATTTCATTTTTTCAGTTTTTTTGATATTAGCATTCAACCAGATTAGAAATTGACATTGAGTCCCACGAGAATCTGACGAGTACGGGGATAATGGTCATGACGAGAGTCGATACCGGGATCAAGACCGCCGAGGTTGATCTCAGGGTCACGACCTGTGTATTTCGTTATCGTGAACACATTGTTTGCGGAAACATATACGCGGACATTATTCAACCAGCCGTTAAAACAGTTGCGGAAAGTATAGCCGAGTGTTACCGTGGCGAGTTTGAAATAGCTTCCGTCTTCAATCCAGCGGTCGGAAGGCACCTGTGAACGCTGGTCGCGCAAATCCTGAATGTCGCGGATATTCGCCAATACATTCTTACCCAATGCCACGTTGCCCACATAGCTGAAATACTCGCGAGGTTCGTTATATATCTTCTGTCCGAACACTCCGGTGAAGAAAAGATTGAGATCCCAGTTCTTCCATGTCAGGTTATTGTTCCAGCCCATTGTCAGTTTAGGCTGCGCGTTGCCTACAATCACACGGTCTTTGGAGGTCGGATTTGTAGTTGTCACAGGGTTGCCGTTTTCGTCTACAATCAGCTCGCCATAGGTGTCGGCAGCAGTCTTGTCGTAGGTATAGAATAGCGACTGACCGTTCTCGTCATATCCCGCCCATTTGAAAGTGAAGAAAGTGCCTATAGGCTGACCTTCGATGATTCTGCCGATTGAATAAGTCTCGGCAGACGAACAGTCGGGCATGTTGGGATTATAGCGGTCAAGAATACCGGCATTGAATCCGGCTCCGGGATTCGAGATGCTTATGATCTTGTTCTGGTTGTGTGAGAAATTGAGAGACGTGCTCCATGTGAACGGTCCCTGCACAGGCACGGCATTGATCGAGATCTCGACACCCCTGTTGCGCATACGGCCCACATTTGCGGTCAGCTTGTCGAAAGGATAAAGGGTCTTAGGCACGGAATAGTCCCATATCATATCCTTTGTATCCTTGTTGTAATATTCGACAGTACCGTTGATGCGACCATTCAGGAACGAGAAATCAAGACCGAGGTTGAGCATTGTCGTTGTTTCCCATTTGAGATTGTCGTTCTGGTTACGCGCTATGTTTATATATTTATATTCATTTACCTCGCCTGTCTCAGGATCTATATACTGAAATCTGTCATCACTTGCGGCATAATAGAGTCTTGATGTAAGCGCGTTGAATCCGTTTGAGTTACCGCTCTGACCCCATCCGGCACGGAGTTTGAAATCACCGAGTTCGCCAAGAGGTCTAAGCCACTCCTCTTCGGAAAGGCGCCATGCGACAGAAGCAGAGGGGAATGTTGCCCATTTGCTGTTGGAACCGAATACGGAAGCCCCGTCGCGACGCATAGCCACCTGCAACAGATATCTGGAATCAAATGAATAATTGGCACGTGCGTAGAATGAAATCATCCTTTTTGACCATTTCACATTCGCACCGGCAGGATTCTCAGAGAAAGAGTTTGCCGCACCGATATTATCCCACCAGAGATCGTCATTGTAGAAATTATATCCTGTAGCCCAAAATCCTTCGTTATAGTCTCCTTGTTCCCAGGAATAACCTGCCATAAGAGCGAGTTTATGCACATCCTTGAATGTCTTGTCATAGTTGGCATAAATCTCCATAAGCTTTACAATGTCTGTAGCATTGTCTCTTTTGACGTAACCGTTGTTCTGGTTTGCATCAAAGAATTCTGCGTCGCGGCTCTTATATGATTTGAAATTCCAGTTATTGTTCTGATAAGAGAAATTCGCATTCAGAAGCAAACCGTCGATGATTTTCAGCTGAGCCTTACCTGTTACCTGATATCTCTTGAGATCTTTCCTTGATGTATTCTCATTGAGCATGGTAAGCGGGTTGTAATTCTGTGTAAACAGTTTTCCATGAGAATACCAGCTGCCGTCCTCATTGCGCACAGGCACAAGGGGAGAATAATAATACATCGCGTTATATACTGATTTGCCGTCGGAAGCCTCACGGTCATTCACACCCCATTCATTGCGGACATTACCGTTGATGCCAACTCCCACAAGCAGTCTTTCCTTGAGAAGTTTTGTCTCAATATAAGCACGAGCGGTGAAAAGGTTGTTGCCGGCTCCCTGTATCACACCGTCACGGGCGATATAATTGACCGAAGCGTTGTAGGTAGTAGTCTTGTTTCCTCCGGAAATGGAGAGATTATGGTTATGCGCGAAACCTGTGCGCTGCACCTCGTCCTGCCAGTTGGTGTTATACCCCAGGTCATAAGCGAGAGACAGACCCATCTCCGAAGCGAGTGTTCTCAACTCGTCACCGGTCATCATCTTATGGTCGTTGGCGATGCGTTCCCAGGATACATAACCCTGATAAGACACTCTTGCCGGACCCTCCGCTCCGCGTTTGGTGGTTACGATGATCACACCGTTGGCAGCCTTGGAACCGTAGATAGCGGTAGCCGATGCGTCACGAAGCACATCGATACTCTCTATATCCGCCGGGGGAATAAGATTCAGATCCACTCCCGGTATACCATCTACAACATAGAGAGGCGTGGAGTCACCCAGAGTCGAGGCGCCACGGAGGGTCAGGGAGTTGACACCGCCGTTGGGGTCGGAGTTCTGAACCACGGTGAGACCGGGCACCTTACCCTGAAGGAGCTGACCGGGGTCGGTGTAGCTGCCGACATTGAGGTCTTTGGAGTTGACAGTGGTGATGGAACCGGTAAGGTCTTTTTTCTTCATTGTTCCGTAACCGATCACAACCACCTCGTCGAGAACCTCATTGTCTTCCTTGAGAGTGATATTGAGGTGAGAACCCTTCACCACAACCTCTTTCGACACATAACCCACGTAAGAGACACGAATCTTCTTTCCCTGAGCCACGTTCAGCTTGAAATTGCCGTCAATGTCGGTCGAGGCGCCGACAGTAGTACCGGGCACCATGACACTGGCGCCGATCAGAGGTTCGCCGGCTTCATCGGTCACAGTACCTGTCACACTTGTCTGAGCATTGATTGTAAAGGATGTCATAAGGCACACCAAGACAAAGGTGAGCCATTTCCATTTTTTAGTAGCAGGGGGGGCAGTATATTTCCCGCCGCACACTTGTCCTGAATTACACATGATGTAAGGTTAACTTAAGTTGTTATTATGGTATTCTTGATAAACCGCAGATACTCAATATGTACACTTAAGGTTTTATCAATCTACTTTACTGCTTCTGAAAATTTGTCGCTGCAAATATAGCAATCATAAGTGTAAAAACTACACTTTTTAAATATTTTAACACATTTTAACTACCGACACATAGTCATTTACTTGCTGACACACTTCGGTCATGACATTATTTTCACTAATCCTCAGACACCAAAAGACATATACATGCGGTTGATTTTACAAGGATTACCGGGCAAATTACTCAGGTTGGAGATTTTTTATTAAATTTGCACTTTCGAAATAAAATTAAAACCTAACAGGATGAAACTTGTAAGTAAGAAGTATCTGCTTCCATTCATACTTATCACCTCCCTCTTCTTCATGTGGGGATTTGCACGTGCGATTCTTGACGTTCTCAACAAACACTTTCAGGAATCACTGGAGATTTCCATCACACAATCCACGCTTATACAAGCCACTACATATCTCGGTTATTTCCTGATGGCTCTGCCGGCGGGTATTCTCATCACCCGTTTCGGATACAGGAGAGGTGTAGTTGCCGGTCTGCTTCTTTTCGGAATCGGCGCGCTGATGTTCATTCCCGGTTCCGCGTTGCTTTCCTTCCCGATATTTTTAGTGGCGCTTTTCGTGATTGGCTGCGGACTCGTGATGCTGGAGACATCGGCAAACCCCTATGCCGCAGAGTTAGGCGACAAGGAAACGGCGGCATCGCGCCTTAATCTGGCGCAGTCGTTCAACGGACTGGGGTGCATACTCGCACCGGTGATTGTGGGAGGTTTCCTTTTCTCAGGCGGCAGCGGCGGCGTCGAGGTGCCCTACACCATCATGGGTGTGATTGTACTTGCAGCCGCACTGATGTTTTCACGCGTCAGTCTTCCTGAAATCTCAGACAGTGCAGAGACCGAAGCCGGTCACGCATCGGCAGACGCAGGTATTGCGGCTACAATCCGCGACTTATGGAAAAGAAAGACTTTCCGCTACGGACTCCTCGCCCTGTTCTGTTATGAAGTGGCGGAAATATCAATAAATTCCCTTTTCATCAATTACGCCACATCAGACGGCTGGATGGACAAAGCCACGGCATCGATGGTCCTGTCGTTCGGAGCTCTGGGGCTTTTCATGGTGGCAAGAGTAGCGGGAAGCGCGATTATGAGCCGCATAAAAGCCGAAAAGGTGCTTCTCGTATGCGCTTTGATGACCGTTGCGGGAGCCGTAGCCGTCACTCTTGATCTCGGGATGATATCGCGCGGCGGAGTTTTCGTGTGCTATGCGTTCGAGGCGATAATGTTCCCTACAATTTTCGCAATAACAATCAGAGACGCAGGGAAGAATGTGAAGATAGCATCCTCTTTCCTTATGATGACGCCCATCGGGGGAGCCGTCGGCACCTCGCTGATGGGAATTGTAGCCGACGCCACATCCATGTCTACGGCATTCATAGTGCCCGCCGCCGGTTATCTCTTCGTATTGATTTATGCTTTAAAACTGAAAAAACAATGAAAAATATATGCTGCATCGGGCATATCACGCTCGACAAGGTAATAACACCGCGTTTTGAGGCGCATATGCCCGGCGGAACAGCTTTTTACTTCGCCAAGGCTCTCAAGAATTTCGACCACACAGGTTTCACCCTCGTCACCTCCCTCGGAGAATCGGAGATGGGGGTCGTGGAGGAACTCCGTTCCGAAGGAATTGACGTGCGGGTGATTCCCAGCCGCAAATCCGTATATTTTGAAAACAAATATGGCGAAGACATGAACAACCGGACCCAGCGGGTACTTGCCAAAGCGGATCCCTTCACCGCCGAAAACCTCCGCGATGTGAACGCCGACATCTATCACCTCGGCACACTCCTTGCAGACGATTTCGACCTTGACACCATCAAGGCGCTCGCCGCCAAGGGAACTGTGGCGGTGGATGTGCAGGGGTATCTCCGCAAAGTCACGGGAGAGGACGTCGTGCATGTCGATTATGACAAGAAGCGGGAGGCAATGCCATACATCTCCATTCTGAAAGCCAACGAAAAGGAGATGGAAGTGCTTACAGGCACGACAGACCCGCGCCGCGCCGCCATAATCCTTTCCGACTGGGGATGCCGCGAGGTGCTTCTTACTTTGGGCGACAAAGGCTCGCTCATCTACACGGAAGGAGTCTTTCACGAGATTCCCGCGTTGCCGCCTGCCGACCTCGTGGACGCCACAGGCTGCGGCGACACCTACATGGCAGGGTATCTCTACAAGAGAAGCCGGGGTGCCTCCTATCAGGAAGCCGGCACTTTCGCAGCCGCCATGTGCACGCTGAAGCTCCAGAACAAAGGTCCCTTCAGCGGAACCGAAGAGGATGTCGAACGACTCATACGCAACTCCATAAAAAACTCACAATGAAAAAATTAATCCTGATCGCCACCGCCGCGGTGATGATGACATCATTCGGCGCAAGTGCAAAAAAAGAGAAGCAGACAAAAATTGTCAATCCTGCGGACATGGAAATCCGCAGGGAGATTGCCGCGACACCCGAGAAATCCGGGGGTATCTATTACGCCTACCCCTATGCCACAGACTCCCTGGCTCCCGTGCCGGCGGGATTCGAGCCGGTTTATATCAGCCATTACGGACGCCATGGCTCGCGCTGGCACACTTCGGCAAACCTACACGACAATACTTTGAAAGTATTCCGCAAGCAGTATGACGCCGGCAATCTGACAGCCGAGGGTGAAGAAGTCATGAAGCTTGTGGAGATATGCCGCGATCATACGAAGGGTCATATCGGTGAGCTTTCAGCACTCGGCGAGCGTCAGCACAAAGCCATCGCCACCCGTATGTGCGAGCGTTTCCCTTCTCTATTCAAGGATGGAGACGTGATTGTGGCAAGAAGTTCCACAGAGCCTCGATGCATTGTCTCGATGGCGGCGTTCTCAGAGGCATTGAAAGAATACAACCCCAGACTGGAGTTGCAACGCCACGCCACGCCGGGCGACATGAGTTTCATCGCGTTCCACACACAGGAAGCGCTGGATATTTACAAAAAGCCTCAGGACTGGAAGATTCCTTACGAGAAAGCGTGCGACTCCCTGTATCTCTGCAAAGCCACGGCATCCAGACTGTTCCGCGACCCTTCGAAGATCAAGAAACTTCCGCAGGTAATGAAAGATCTTCATCACGTGGCGATCGCAGTGCAGAATGTCGACGGACTTGACGTGAATCTTCTCACGCATTTCAATCATGAAGACCTCTACAACCTTTGGAAAGGGGAGGCATACAGACAATACGTGCGTCACGGCAATTCAGTTGAAGGCAAGCATCACGGTCCCCTGTCATCAAAGAACCTTATGAAAGACATCCTTGACCGCGCCGACGAGAGTCTTGCCGGAAAACGCACGGCAGTCGATCTGCGGTTCGGTCATGACGTATTCCTTCTGCGCCAGCTCGCGCTTATGGGAATAGAAGGCAGCGACGACGAGGCGCCGGGGATAGACGAAGCGTCAAGGGTATGGCAGGAATACCGCCTCACACCGATGGCGGCAAACCTTCAGGTCACAGTCTTCCGCAATGCGAAGGGTGAGGAAATCGCCACCGTACTCCTCAACGAGCGACCTGCAAAAATCCGGGGAGTCAAAGAGTACGCTCCCGGTTATTACCGTTGGAACGACCTGCGGACCCTGTGGAAGTCAAAATTATAAAAAGCACAAGTTATAATCATCCTACAATGAACAAGCTTCAGATTCTTCTTTTCTGCTCAATGCTCCCGGTATTCGGCGGAACGTATGCCAAAGCCCCACAAGCCGCACATGACCATGCCCCTGTCTTAAACGACAGGCAGATACGCACCGAAATAAATGCGGTGCCGGAAAGAGCGGCAGGCATTTATTACGCATACCCCTACTCCACCGACTCAATGGCACCGGCGCCGTCGGGCTATGAGCCTTTTTACATAAGCCATTACGGGCGCCACGGTTCACGGTGGGTCATAAACAAAAAGCTCCACCGTCTTGTGGCTGACGCACTGCGTGCGGAGCAGAGTCAGGGAAATCTGACAGACACAGGCAGAGAGGTGCTCGACAAAGTGGAGAAGTTAGGAA
>CAMWMW010000058.1 GCA_947175455.1 uncultured Porphyromonadaceae bacterium
TATTAAATTGCTCCTTGCTCACTTGTAAAATTAAATTTCAGTTAAAACTAAACACACTCTTAGGAATCATCTCATACAAAAAAAAAGATATGCGACAGGAATCTGTCGCATATCTTTTTTGTATGAGATGTACCGGTGATAAATCAGCGGATGAAAAGAAGTTCGCGATATTTGGGCAACGGCCAGATCTCATTGTCTACCATCAGCTCAAGCTTGTCGATATGATAGCGTATTGTCTCCATTTTGGGAGCCACATCATCATGATAGGCGATGGATTTCTCTCGCTCGCTCTCGATTCTGTTTGCCTTGCGACGAGCATCAACCATAGCGGCAACCCCGCTCTTGATCTCCGAGATATGCTCGCTTATAGATTCTATCGACGCGAGATCCTGCGCGGCAATGCGGTCTGATTTGTCACCCTTGAAGAGTTCCTTTATTTTATACACATTGTCGAGCAGCAGCGACTGATAACGTATCGCAGCCGGGATGATATGGTTTATGGCAAGATCCCCGAGCACACGGCTTTCAATCTGGATTTTCTTCGTATACATCTCCCACTTCACCTCGTTGCGTGCCTCGATCTCCTTTTTCGAGAACACGCCGGCTTTATCGAACATCTCGATGCTCGAAGGGAGCATATAGGCGTCATACATCAACGGTGCCGAAGTCTCGGTGTCGAGTCCGCGGCGCGCCGCCTCCTCTTTCCACTCCTCGCTATATCCGTTGCCGTCGAAATGAATAGCCTTCGACGCTTTCACAAGCACTCTCACCTCCGAAAGGATAGCCTTGTCAAGTTCTTCTCCGTTTGCTATCCTCGTATCCACTTTATCGGCAAAGTCGTTGAGCTGCGCGGCAACAGCGGCATTCAGCGCGATAAGCGCCGAAGCGCAGTTTGCCGATGAACCTACGGCTCGATATTCAAACCGGTTGCCGGTGAATGCAAACGGACTCGTGCGGTTGCGGTCGGTATTGTCTATCATAAGCTCCGGAATCTGAGCCACATCAAGCCGCATCTCCTCTTTACCCTTCACCATTATCTTCTCATTCCCCTCGGAATTCTCCACGGCTGCGAGTATCGCGCTAAGCTGCGAGCCGAGGAACATGGAGATGATGGCGGGAGGCGCCTCGTTGGCACCGAGACGATGCGCATTGGTCGCGTTCATTATGGAAGCCTTGAGCAATGCGTTGTGACGATGCACGGCAGCCATGACATTGGCGACAAACGCTATGAATCGCAGATTGTCTTTGGAATTTTTGCCCGGCGCAAAAAGCATCTCCCCTTTGTCTGTGCCGAGACTCCAGTTGTTGTGTTTGCCGCTGCCGTTAATGCCGGCAAAAGGTTTCTCATGAAGAAGAACACGGAAGTTGTGACGCTTTGCCACCTCCTCCATTATCGACATGAGCAGGAGGTTATGGTCGTTGGCAAGATTGCATTCCTCGAATATCGGCGCAAGCTCGAACTGATTCGGAGCCACCTCGTTATGACGTGTCTTCGCCGGTATGCCGAGTTTGTGGCATTCTGTCTCAAGGTCGAGCATGAATGCCTCCACTCGACTCGGTATGGAGCCGAAATAATGGTCTTCGAGCTGCTGGTTCTTCGCCGACTCATGACCCATGAGGGTTCTTCCTGTCATCACAAGGTCCGGACGGGCGGCAAACAATGCCTCGTCTACAAGAAAATACTCCTGCTCCCAGCCGAGATATGTCTCCACATGATTGACCGCAGGATTGAAATAACGTGCCACACGCGTGGCGGCTTTGTCCACGCTGTTGAGCGCGCGAAGCAGCGGTGTCTTGTAGTCAAGGCTCTCGCCTGTATAGGAAATGAACACAGTCGGGATGCAGAGGGTATTGTCGATTATAAACGCCGGAGACGATATGTCCCACGCAGAATAACCGCGTGCCTCGAAGGTGTTGCGGATTCCTCCGTTAGGGAAACTTGAGGCGTCGGGTTCCTGCTGCACAAGCAGCTTGCCGTTGAATTTCTCCACCACTCCCCCTTTGCCGTCATGCTCCACGAAGGCATCGTGTTTTTCGGCTGTGCTGCCGGTGAGAGGATGGAACCAGTGGGTATAATGACGCGCGCCATTGTCGATCGCCCAACGCTTCATTCCGTCCGCGACACTGTCCGCTATCTCCCTGCTGAGGGGTTCGCGGTTGTCGATTGCCTTGACAAGGGAATCAAACGTATCCTTCGGAAGATACTCAAACATCTTCTGGCGGTTGAACACCTGTTTGCCATAATAGGTTTCCACTCTCTCTTTGGGGAGCTCCACTTTCACAGCTTTGCGTCCGGAAGCCTCCTCCACACTTTTGAATCTTAAATTAGACATAATATAAATTATTTGGTTAAGCCCGGCTTCGGGCATTATATCATATTCCGTTTTATCATTTCCCCATGCCGTCACATATCCTTCCCATCGCCTTGAGGGTGTTCTCTCGCGAGTTGAAGCCTGTGAGACGAATATATCCCTCTCCCGAGACACCGAAACCGACACCCGGCGTGCACGATATGTGGTATTTCTCAAGCATGTCGCCGAATAGTTCCCATGAACTTTCCCCGTTTTTACCTTTTACCCACACATAGGGGGAATCTTCTCCGCCGAAGACGGTATAACCGGCTTGCGAAAGAGACCGGCGGATGATTCCGGCGTTCTCAAGGTAATAACTGATATTGTTCCTTACCGATTCGCGCCCTTCTGCGGAATAAAGTGCCTCGGCGCCGCGCTGAACCACATAGCCGGCACCGTTGAATTTGGTGCATTGCCGCCTGTTCCAGAGTTTTCTGAGACTGACCTCCCTGCCCGACGCGTCAGTACCTGTCAACGCTTCTGGCACCACTGTATAGCCGCATCTGAGACCAGTAAAACCGGCTGTCTTCGAAAAACTGCGTATTTCTATCGCCACTTTCTCAGCTCCCTCTATCTCATAGATGGATCTGGGCAGATCCGGATTACGCACAAACGCCTCATATGCGGAATCGAATATTATGAGTGATTTCTCACGCAATGCATAATCCACCCATTCGCGGAGATCTTCGCGTGTCATCACGGCACCCGTGGGGTTGGAGGGGGAACAGAGAATCACGATATCGGCGTGTGTATCGGGCACTGCCGGACGGAATCCGTTTTCCGCATTGCATTCAAGATACACTATGCGCGACCATCTGCCGTCGGGCAATCTGTCGCCGCCGCGTCCGGACATCACCGCCGTGTCTACATAAACGGGATAACCCGGATCCGCCACCGCCACTATGCTGTCGGCGGAATATATGTCTCCGAGATTGCCGAGATCGCTTTTGGCTCCGTCACTGATGAATATCTCGTCAGCCTGTATGCCGATTCCCCGGCTCTGATAGTCTGCGGCGGCTATGGCGTCACGGAGGAACAGGTAACCCTGTTCCGGTCCGTAGCCATGAAATGTCGCGGCATCAGCCATGTCATCGACCGCGCGATGCATGGCTCTGACCACACATCCGGCAATCGGCAACGTCACATCTCCTATATCCATTCTCACCACATCCGCTTCTGGATGCGCGGCTTTATATTCATTGAGCCGGCGTGCCACCTCTGAAAAAAGGTAACTCTCAGGCAGTTTCTCGAAATTATCGTTGATTCTCATCTTACTGTGCTTTATAGGTTTTACGCGATTTCCCAATGCCACCGGCATCCGCACGCATTATAAACTCACCGTCGGCAATAAACTCTGCTCCCCCCTTGAGGAAGACGTGATTGCTCTTCTCATCCCATGTTATCTCCAGATCGCCGCCAAGAAGCCTGACCGTGACATGTCTGTCGGCGAGTCCGTTGAGCACTGCCGCCACAACTGTGGCGCATGCCCCTGTGCCGCACGCAAGCGTTTCACCGGAACCCCGCTCCCACACACGCATCTCTATTGTGCTGCGGTCTATGATACGGGCAAACTCTATGTTGGCTCTTTCAGGAAAAATCGGAGCGCATTCGAGTCGCGGACCCTCGCCGCGCACCAGCCTGTCGTCAAGAGTGTCGGTAAAAACAACAGCATGGGGATTTCCCATGCTGACAGCTGTTATAAGATATGTATTGTCGCCGACAGTCTCGGCTTCGGATATTTTCGCACTGGAATCAGAACTGATTACCGGTATGGCAGACGGTCTGAGTTCCGGCTCTCCCATATCCACTGTCACCGACACGACCTCCCCGTTCTCCGTTTCAAGCCTGAGAACCTTAATTCCGGCAAGTGTCTCCAGTGTGACAACGGTCCTGTCGGTCAATCCTTTTTCATACACATATTTCCCTATGCATCTCGAAGCATTGCCGCACATCTCCGCTTCCGAACCGTCGGCATTGAACATACGCATCCGGAAATCTGCTGTTTCAGAACGCATTATGACAACGAGTCCATCGCTGCCCACGCCGAAATGGCGGTCACTTATCTGTCGGGAAAGGTGGGGAAGATTATCGGGAATGACTTCCATTGCGTTGACATACACATAATCATTCCCTGCACCGTGCATTTTGGTGAAGCTGACCTTTTTCTTGCTTTCCATATGATTTTAAAGCAAATCTTCTTTTACCATCGCAAAATTAAGTATTTTTTATCAAACGGCAACAAATCCGCAACAAAAAAATTTATATTCTGTTTTCATTTGAGAAGACTGGATAATTTATTTATTTTGCACCCGCAAAACAAATGTGTTCAGCAGCTCACCAAGTATTCAGACATGCTACAGGATTCAAAATCAGACAAAACTCACTCCGACAGGCTCTGGAACAGCGAGTACTGGAAAGTGATGACAACGAATTTTCTCCTCTTTTTCGCCTTTTACCTTCTCACTCCTCTTCTCCCGATATATCTTGACCGACAGTTTGCCGCCGACAAGGACATGATAGGCATCGTTTTGTCGGGATACGTTGTGGCAACGTTCCTCATAAGACCGTTCAGCGGATTTTTTGTAGACAGTTTCAACCGCAAGACCGTGCTTGTGAGCTGCTTTCTGGCATTTTTCATATGCTTTGCAGGATACATCGGCGCCGGCACGCTGCTCATGTTTGCCATTGTCCGCACTCTCCACGGCATACCCTTCGGAGCGGCTACCGTAGCCAACTCCACTGTCGCCATCGATGTCTTGCCCTCCGCACGCCGAAACGAGGGAATAGGCTATTACGGACTCAGCAACAATCTCGCCATGGCGATAGCCCCGTCGGCTGGAATCTACATTTACAATCTGACAGATAATTTCCAATTGCTATTCTGGATCTCGCTCCTGCTTGCCATGACAGGATTCATATGCTCCACAACGGTCAGACTCCCTGCAAGAGAACTGAAAACCGGCAGACCCAAACTTGATCTCGACCATTTCTTCCTTTCGCGGGCATGGCTGATGGCGATAAACATCACGCTTTTCGGTCTGTGCTGGGGCGTGATGAGCAATTACGTGACACTCTACGGTCAGCAGGAACTCGGAATAACCGACGGTACGGGCATTTTCTTCGCTGTGCTCTCTTGCGGACTCGTGCTGTCGCGGCTAACCGGTCACAAGGCACTGCGCGACGGAAAGCTGACGCAAAACTGCTCGCAGGGGGTGATACTCTCGCTCGCGGGCTATATACTCTTCGCGCTTACGATAAACCAGTGGACTTATTACGCATCGGCTCTGCTCATAGGTCTCGGAAACGGCAGAATGTATCCGGCATTCCTTAATATGTTTATAAAAGTCGCCCGCCACGATCAGCGGGGCACGGCAAATTCCTCGATTCTGATTTCATGGGATCTCGGAATGGGAATGGGTATTCTTTTAGGTGGATTTGTCGCCGAATACGTCAGTTTTTCAGCGGCATTCTGGATAACCGCCGTCATGCAGGGAGCCGGAACCCTCCTTTTCCTTATCTTCACAAAACCATTCTTCACCCGCCGCAGACTCGCGGAATGACAACCGAAGTAAAATAGAATGTATTAATACGCACGCGCAAGATTCCCCGGCGCAAAACATATCCATATATCTTCCGTTATAATAGGTGGTAGCGGGACGTGTCACGCCCCGCCGCGTTTCGCGTACGTAACAACATAACAGAATTACTGATGAAAAAAAATATTTCCCACATAGACGCCGACATCCAAGGCGCGCCCCTGAAAGGAATCAGAGGCGAGATGGTCACATTCCATGAAGATCCGTTTCTCGTGGAGGATGAATCAAAATGCTATTCCCACTATTCCGACGGACTCGTGGTGATACAGGGCGACAAGATACTCGCCGCCGGAGATTACGCGGAAGTCGCCGCCTTATATCCGGATCTGAAAGATATCGACAGGTATGACAACGCCGTGATAATACCGGGCATGGTCGACACTCACGTGCATTACGTGCAGTCTCCGATGATCGGTTCGTTCGGCGATACGCTCCTGCAGTGGCTCAACCAATATACATTCCCTACAGAGGCGAGATTCCGGTCGGAGGAGTTCTCTCGTTCGGTGGCACGCCTTTTCATGGGGCAGATTCTGAAACAGGGAACCACCACCGCCAACGTTTTCTCAACTACGTTCCCGACTTCCGTAGATGCCCTTTTCGAGGAATCGGAACGCTACAACGCCTGCATGATCACAGGGAAGGTGCTTCAGGACCGCAACCTGCCGGAATCCTTACGCGACATATCCGCCGAGGGTTCGGTGGCGATGGCGGAGGAGCTGCTGGAGAAATGGCACGGGCGCGGACGCCAGCTGTATGCCGTGATTCCGCGTTTCGCGCCTACGAGCACACCGCGTCAGCTGGAACTCGCCGGAGACCTTTATCAGAGAAACATAGACAGGGGTGTGTACATGCATACACATCTCGACGAGGCGGACGATGAGATCGAATGGGCTTTGTCTCTCTATCCCGAAGCGGAGAACTATACCGACATCTACCGCCGATACGGATTGCTCGGATCCCGCTCCGTATTCGCCCACTGCTGTCTCGTCAAGGAGGAGGAATGGCAGACTCTCCATGACTACGACTGCGGCGTGGCGCATTGTCCGTCATCAAATCTTTTTCTTGGCGACGGAATGTTCAAGATCTGGGAAGCCAAAGATCATAAGAGACCTCTGCGCGTCGGCGTAGGCACGGATGTGGGCGCGGGCACGAATTTCTCGCTCCCACGCCAGCTAAACGAAGCGTACAAGGTGTCGATGCTGAAAAAACACAGCATGGGCGCATTGAAATGTTTCTACATGGCTACCAAAGGTGGCGCGCAGACTCTGCATCTTGAAGACCGCATCGGATCGCTTGCCCCCGGATATGCCGCCGACATCACCGTGCTCGACATGCATCCCACCGAATTCCTGAAATGGAGAATGCAGTTCAATGACTTCATCCTTGACCGGATGTTCATACTACAGACTCTTTCGCCCGACAACCTTGTCAGAGCCACTTACGTAGCAGGCAAACGCGTCTACGACAGAGAGCGCGAGCAACAGCTCGCATATGCGGCTGATTTATAACCACGCATACTATATATGATTGTGCCGATGCTGAAAGTCAATTTGCATGTAAGAATTTAAATGATTACCTTTGCATTACCAAACAAAGTGATTTAAATTAATACAAAATGGAAATCGAAGGCAAAATCATACTGGATCTTCCTGAAGAGGGAGGAACATCCAAGGCCGGCAATCTCTGGAGAAAGAAAAGTTGGGTGCTTGAGACATTCGGTCAATACCCGCGTAAAGTAAAATTCGACCTCTTTGGCGACAGAATCGACCAGGTGAGACTTGAGGCTGGAAAATCATATAAAGTTTCCGTTGACGCGGAAAGCCGTGAGTTCAACGGCCGCTGGTACACAGACCTCCGCGCATATGCGGCTCAAGAAATGGGCGCGCCTCAGATGCAGCAGGCTCCTGCCCAGCAGTTCGGATCTGCCCCTGCAGCCCCCGCCGCTCCCGCAGATCCGTTTGCGGCAGCTGCTCCCGCCGCCGATCCTTTCGCATCAGGCGACACCGACGACCTCCCTTTCTGATAGGTCCCGGAAATATATCAGACCCCTTCCCCTTTCTGCGTCAGGAATGGGATGGGGTCTGAATCGTTTTTTGAATCCGGAGGCAAAATCTTGCCTCCGGATTCTTATCTATTGGTGCATTATTATACACTCAATCGATACAAATGCATTATATTGCATCTTTCGACAATTATTTTTTCCAACTTATTATTGCATTT
>CAMWMW010000059.1 GCA_947175455.1 uncultured Porphyromonadaceae bacterium
GTACATATGAGACAATTAAAGATAACAAAATCCATTACCAACCGCGAAAGCGCCTCTCTTGACAAATATCTTCAGGAAATTGGTCGCGAAGAGCTGATTTCCGTAAGCGAGGAGGTCGAACTTGCGCAGCGAATCAAAAAAGGAGATCATGCGGCTCTTGAAAAACTGACAAAAGCAAATCTCAGGTTTGTGGTGTCAGTGGCAAAGCAATACCAGAATCAAGGTCTTAGTCTTCCGGATCTTATAAATGAAGGAAACCTTGGTTTGATTCGCGCCGCACAGAAATTCGATGAGACACGTGGTTTCAAATTCATATCATATGCAGTGTGGTGGATACGCCAGTCTATTCTTCAGGCTTTGGCAGAACAAAGCCGCATTGTGCGTCTTCCTCTCAATCAGGTGGGATCTCTTAATAAGATAACAAAGGAACTTTCTAAATTCGAACAAGAAAATGAGCGTCGTCCGTCACCGGAAGAATTGGCTGAAAGACTTGACATGCCTGTTGACAAAATTTCGGATACAATGAAAGTCTCGGGGCGACATATATCTGTGGATGCTCCGTTTGTTGAGGGTGAAGACAATTCTTTGCTTGATGTCCTTCCAAATGATGACAGCCCCATGGCTGACGCAAGCCTTAATCAGGAATCTCTCTCTAAAGAAGTTGACCGTGCACTTAAACAACTTTACGATCGCGAACGGGAGATTCTTAAAATGTTCTTTGGCATCGGTTGCCAGGAAATGACTCTTGAAGAAATCGGAGCAAAGTTTGATTTGACACGTGAACGCGTACGCCAGATCAAAGAAAAAGCAATCCGTCGTCTCAAAGGTCAGAAAAGCAAGCTCCTCAAGAGTTATCTTGGAGAATAAGCCGCAATCAGTCGAAGGCACATATCAATAAAATATGATGAACTCCTTCAATACCCATATCTTACCCGCCGTCAAGGCTCTAGCCTTGACGGCGGGTTTATTGCTTGCTGCACCTCAATTGTCAGCAGACAATGCCACAGTAAATGACAGCATACGCAATGCCACAAGAGAGAGTCTTTTCCCGGAAAAATCGAGAAGTCTTGCAAAATCGCACTTTACCTGGGGAGCGGAAGCCGGAGCCTCCATTGACTTGACAGGGCATGATATGTCAACGTTTGATGTAGATGTGCTCTTCGGATATAAAAACTCATACATACGCATGGTCGGGCTTGGAGCCGGGATACACCGCACTGTGCAGAGAGGAGACAACTTCATCCCTATTTATGCCACTATACAGACATCATTCCGAAAGAAACCCTCGCTCGTTTTCATGAGTGCGAAAATAGGATATTCTTTCAATACAATAAGCGATTCTCCGACGTTCGGAGATTTTGTCTCATCCATTGGAGTTGGCGTAAACCTCTCACTTTCCAGATTCGCCAACAGCTATATTATTCTTTCCGCAGGATCGAGGTATTTTAACAAAAGACACATTGACATGATTGACCGTCTCGACCAGCATTACATCTATATCGCACAACTCCGATTCGGAGTCAGTTTCTGATAATCTGACATGCAGTAATATAAAATCAAGGCGCGGTTCAATAAGACCGCGCCTTGATTTTAACTGTCGAAATCCTTCGAAATTTATTTGAAGAGATATTGCGATGAAATAGACTGGTTGTTGTGAATCCTGCGGATTGTATCTGCAAAGAGTTTTGCGACAGGCAGCACTGTTGCCTTATGATTCTCTTTGACATATGGAATAGAGTCTGTAAAGATGATTTCTGTAAGACCGCAATTCTTCACATTCTCAGTGGCGGGATCACTCATCACCGGATGACTGCACAAAGCTCTTACTGATTTTGCGCCATACGAAAGAAGAAGATCGCTTGCTTTCGTGATAGTTCCGGCTGTATCGACAATATCATCAATAAGAACAACGTTCTTACCTTCTACATCTCCGATTACCGTCATTGTCGCCACTACATTTGCCTTGGCTCGCTGTTTGTGACAAAGCACCAAAGGAACATCAAAGTATTTGGCATAGGAATTGGCTCTCTTGGCACCGCCTACATCGGGAGAGGCTATGACCATATTCTCAAGACGCAGACTCTCTATGTAAGGAATAAAAATGGATGATGCATAGAGGTGGTCTACCGGAACATCAAAGAATCCCTGAATCTGGTCAGCATGGAGATCCATAGTAATCAGACGATCAATCCCGGCTACACTTAAAAGATCTGCCACAAGCTTGGCTGCAATCGACACACGCGGCTTATCTTTGCGATCCTGACGAGCCCATCCGAAATAAGGCACAACAGCTATAATCTGGGCTGCTGACGCCCTTTTGGCAGCATCGATCATGAGCAACAGCTCCATAAGATTGTCACTGTTGGGGAATGTAGACTGCACAAGATAAACCTGGCTGCCACGAATCGATTCCTCAAAACCTACTTCAAACTCTCCGTCGGCAAAACGCTCTTTATTCATTTTGCCCAATTCAATGCCTAATTCTTTACAAATTGACTCACCGAGATACCTTGATGACTCACCTGCAAAAACCTTAATTGGCGGAAGGTTACTATTCATTATATAGAAAGGTTGTTATTTGGTTCGACAAAATTATAACTATTTTCTGTAATTTCTAAATGATTTCAGGGAAATTTTTCTACAGTCACATGTCATTTTTCTTCAATGGCATCGTTGCCGTGCTTCCTTAAAGGTACTATTACAGCATCATGCCCTTTTACGCTCAATACTGTCGGCACATCCGCCCCGACCTCAAAAGAAAGTTCACCGCCCCACAAAAGATCTTTAGCGCACTGTTTCCCGGAAGCAAGACCTGCCATATCGATGGCAAGCTGCGGAATATTCAGCGAGAGATCCATGTCATTGTCATCGAAATTGGCGACTACAAGCAGTGCCTCGGAATCTGTGTAACGCAAAAAAGCGTACTGCCTGTGCGGATTGAAACCGGGATGACGAAGGTTCACATACATTAAATCGAAAAAGCCACCTTCTCTGAACGCACGTCTCGCATTACACATCGTCAGCACATTCTTATATAACTTTCGCAACCATCTTTCATGACGCGTAAGTTTCAGAGCGCTGCATCGCCCGTTGTCGTACCAGCGGCGAAGAGTGTCATAACTCCAATAATCAAAAATAGTAGACCTGTTGTTGTCGCCTGCAAAACCCTCGTTGTCGTGTGCCATCTCTCCCAGTTCTTGTCCATAATAAATCATAAAAGGTCCTTTTGACATCATGGAGCTGACCACAAGAGAAGGTATGACTTTCGACGGATCTTCCGCATATTCCCGCGAGGCAAACCTCACTTCATCATGATTTTCAAGAAAGTTGAGCATTCTGTCTCCGATGCCGTCAACGCATTGCCAGCACCCTGTGAGCTGCGCGGCGGAAACATTGTGTTTTTCAATACCGACAAGAGTGTCATATAGATTGACCTTGTCATACAGGTAATCGAAATGGCAATAATCCAGAAAAGTGCGATACAGATTCACATCATAAATCTCTCCTATAAATATTACATCCGGATAGTCCTGCTTTACCTGAGGAATGACCCAATGCCAGAACTCCTCCGGCACCATGAAAACCATATCGCACCGGAATCCGTCAACACCTTTCGATGCCCAGTAACGAAGAATATGAAGCATTCGGAGCCATGTGTCAGGAACAGGTTCAAAATGTCTTGAATTATCACCGGGATCATATCCATAATTGAGCTTTACTGTCTCATACCAGTCATTGCGGTGACAGAAAGCTGTGAAACAGTCATTGCCTGTAGCCTTGGCGGGAAACTCCACATAAGGCTTGTTCCCTTCCGAATCAAGCGGAAAATCCGGACAGAACTGCTGGTTTACTATATAATAATAATTATTGGAAGGACTGAAAAACTTGCCGAAATCATCATCGCATCCGAAATCTCGGACTCCTGCCGGAGCAACATCCGAATGATATTCACGTGCCGTGTGATTGGGAACGAAATCAATTATAACCTTGAGTCCCTGATTGTGAATCCTGCCGACAAGGTTCTCGAATTCCGACATTCTCTCCTCTACATTCTCAGCAAGAGACGGAGCCACATCATAATAATCCTTGATCGCATATGGCGAGCCTGCCTCACCTTTGACAACATTCGGATTGTCGGCAGGAATGCCGGGATATGATGTTTTTGTTGCCATCTCTATCACCCCTGTAAGCCATATGCAGTTTACACCAAGATCCGCAATCGACCCTATGACTTTCGTCGTGATATCATTGAATTTTCCGGAACCATTTTCCTCCAATGTACCACCGGGCACACACGAGTCGGTCATATTGGTGAATATACGGGGGAAAACCTGATATATGATTAATTTCTCTTTCATTGCATCAATGATATTTGATTTTTACAATACTTTTTCCAATACCCGGCACGCCGCGTCATAACCTATTTCCACATTGCGTCGCAGACTTGTCAGGTCAAATGTCTTCGAGTGAGACATTGCCTGAGGCATAATGAGATGGTCACAAAGCTTTATATCCTGCAAGACATTCGCTTTGGTCATCAGATGAAACGATCTCTCCGCAATATCAAGCAAAGACTGCTTATATTTGTAATTTCTGTTCAACGGGCTGCAATTGCTGCCGATCAGAACCTTGCAATAATCACGTATCGCCCATGCCGGCAGATTTCTCAACACTCCGCCATCGACATAATGAGTGCCGTTGATCAGAACCGGACGGAAGATTATAGGTATACTGCACGATGCCAGCACGCGGGGCACAATCTCCCCTTTACACCATCCTACTGAAGTACCTTTGTCAAAATTTGTCGCACATACAACAGTCGGGATCTTAAGCTCTTCAAGATTCCTGACGGGCAGCCAGCTTTCAAGCATCTTCCCGAATTTATCAAGACGAAAGAATCCTGATGTCGGCACCGAAAATTCCGTGAAGTCCGCGAACTTCTGTGATTCAGCGAAACAATCGATCATGTCGTGTGGTGACAGACCGGCTCCATAAAGAACTGCAGCTATGGAACCTGCTGAGACACCGGACAGTATTTCCGGTTTGATTCCGAATCTGTCGAATGCCGTGATAACTCCGATGTGTGCGAAACCTCTGGCGCCGCCTCCTCCGAAAGCTACTCCATATTTTGGAATCTTCCGGAGTCCTGCATATTCAAGAATCCCTTCTATTGAAACATTACTTAACAGTGCCATTTTTGCATCTATTTGATTATCGACTATTTCTCTTCCTCTTTCTTTACAACCCGTTTTTTCTTACGCTTGAGGAATGTGAACGGATTGTCAAAATCCCGACGGTATATCACACCTATCCCCTGGGTTGTCAATGCGGAACGGAGATAATAGTTTTGGTCATTGAAATGATTGTATGCCTTAAGGCGCAGGTTGCCGTTCTTGTTCAGAAGATACTCGATATCAAAGTCGCCAACGAATGTAGACTGGGATGTGGCTCTGTCTCTATAGCCAAAATTGCCGTTTATAAGCAACCGGTTATCCAAAAGCCGTGAAGACAATGCAACATCAACCTCCATATCTGAAAAATCGCCTTTGTCGGAACGGAACGAAGGTGCGAGCGTGATCTTATCGGTAAGTTGCCCCATAAAACTCGACAATTGCGATGACAGAGTCGAAGATGCCACTGATGCCAGCTCTCCGCCTCCGTTGCTTGTGGCACCCATATACTCGGGGGTGTAGAATCTGTTTAACGCAAGAAGATAGATGATCTGTCTGTTCATCATGTCATCTGTTGAAATGATGCTCTTGACCTTTCGCTCCACATCCTGTGTCAACGTCGGCAAGGCGATATCGAATGTAATCTCAGGACTACGCATGTCTCCGTTAACCTTAAGCAACGCGTCAACCGGAACATTTGTCCTGTTGAGGTCGCGGTCTGTAGAGAAGCTCTTGTCAAGATCAGAAAGATTCGTGTTGACCCGGTAGGCGGCTGTTATGTCAAGCACACCCTGCATCGGATCTCCGTTGAATGAGATGTTGCTTCCCGAATAAATCTTGAAGTCACGCAATATAAGATCCTGAAGACTGAAATTATAATTACCCTCCTCAAGAGTGTACTTCCCATAAATCTGCATCTCATCGGAATCCGTATTATACGATATCTGCATCGGACCGCCACCGCGGGCAACAATCCTGTCTCCGGCTTTGGGATCCATCACGAGTGTCATTCTTGCGGCAGGAGTCACGCTGCATCTTATATCCATTGTAAACAATGACGGACGGTCCGCCTCCGGTTTTGGCAATGACTTCCTGAATTGTTCCTCGAGATCGACAGTTCCGCTGATTTCTTCCAACTCCGCCTTACGTCTGTCGGAAAATGTCAGAAACTCATAATCCGACGCAGTCTGTGTCTCGCTTAATACAAATGTAAAGTCGCTGTTGGCTGAAGTAGACACATCAAGCATCATTGACACGACTCCGGGTCTTCCACGCAGTGTCCCGCCGCCTGAGGCATAAATCTTACCATACCAATCAGGATTGATTTTGTTATTGGTGTCGAAACACAAGAGATCTCGCGCTCCACTGAGCCGGAATTCAAATTCCGGCTCATGAAAATAACGATGTTTGACAAAACCTTTCAACATCGCAGAGTTTCCATATTTATCATATAGCCTGAATGCCGGAATATCAATATATCCGGGACGGATATAAACCGAATCGGTTCCATGGTAATATACATTGGTATAATCCACCTTCATGCAGATTGAATCAGCAAGCACAGATCCCTTCAGGTCTATGTCTTTGAATGTCCCGAAAAGCTTTACGCGTCCTGAAGCCTCACCGCCCACGTCAGAAGTGAATGCGGACATAAACGGTTTCAGAAACTCAATGTTGACGTGATCCGCGAGCATATCGAAAGATAATGAATCGCGTGTGACATACACACCACCTCCGATAAGTGCTACCCTGCGGTTGTTTTTCCTTATATCCGCATTGATAGCCACCTTCTTGCTGTCGTTTACCCAATGACTCTCAAGATTGCCGTCTCCGAGAACAGCGCCGTTATAGCTCAGATCCTTGACAAACAAACGCTGTGTACGCAACACCGGCATTTTGGTAAAAAGATCGGATGCGAGGATTTCCCCGGTCGCCATGCCTCCGAACGTCACGTAGTTTATGTTCAAAGCCTCGAAAATATAACTCAGATCAATTCCCGCAAGCTTGACACGCAACGCATCCACGGGAGATGCCGATGCTCGCCCGTTTACTGTCACAAATTGTCCTGCATGCCATATTCTGACATTATCCACATCCACGGCATCATTGGAATAATCCACTTTCGCGCGATCTATACGCCACTCCGAACCATTAAGCCTGAAAGATGAAGGCGACACCTGCACAGACACATCCGGTTTTCCTGTAAGTGCGTTTTTCGAGATTATAGCGCTTAAATCCACATTGCCCTCAGCCGTCTTGTTTTTCTCAAAAGTCCAGTCAATGCCAGCCCGTATGTTGTCATCAAGCGCACTTATGGAGAGGTGCAGATTGGCATCGTCATTCTTGGCGGGAACCGTACTTTTTATGTCAGCGGCAAGACCCTGCGACTGCTTTCCTGACAATGAGATTTTTGTACCTCTTATCATTTTTGACCCACCTTTGACAAGATATGGAGCTTCGACATCAACGGATATCACATCTTCCACCCCATTGAGACTAGCCGTGGCGACAATATCGGAATACGGTCTTATGGGAAGAGCGAAAAAATCGGCAAATTCATCATTTGGACTCACAGTAAGCGAAAATTCAGCCCAATCAGAAGACTCTGTAACAGACCCTCCATTTACCATAGACGGTAACGCGACGGAAGCTATGTTTTTCGAAATCTTTACTATATCACCGAATGTGAAATTTCCTTCAAGTTTACTTTTGATAAAATCAGATTCGAGCGAGTAGCATTTCAATGAATCGGCATCATGCGATGTCAACGACAGACCATTGATATGCAACCCCCTTTCACCATGCTTTTCAAACGATAATGATTTTAATGAAACCTCACCTGTGACATTGTCCGCATTATTGCCTGAAAGATTGGCCGACGCCGCACCTGAGAACGCATAACCCTGGTATTTCGGCAGTAATCCGAAACGCGACGGTATGAACCGATGTAT
>CAMWMW010000060.1 GCA_947175455.1 uncultured Porphyromonadaceae bacterium
TTACGGAAGGGGGCGGGTGTGACTCAGGATGTCGGCTTGATTCAGGTCTCACATTCATTTCCCGGAACACCCTCTTTGAGATAGCAGGTGCAAGAATCGGCATCGAGATATGCGAGGATCTGTGGGTGCCGGCTCCTCCCAGCTGCGAAATGGCAATGAATGGCGCAGATATTATATTAAACCTCTCTGCCACAAACGAACTCGCAGGTAAACACAATTATCTCATTGAACTGATAGCTCAACAGTCGGCTCGATGCCGTTGCGCATATGTGTATTCCTCTGCCGGTCTCGGAGAGTCCTCGACAGATCTTGTTTTCTCCGGAAACTGCATTATCGCCGAAAACGGCACCATTCTCGGTGAATCGGAACGGTTCACTATGAAAGATAAAATGATTATCCGGGATGTCGATATTGAAATGCTCAGAAACGACAGGGTAAAACATTCGACATTCTCGGATTCGGCAAACGGCTCATATGATATAATCAGAGTTGATTTTGCAGGATACGGAACAGCAAGACAGGACTTGCCTGAAAAAAACGGTATTTTACGCTATATATCCTCCCATCCTTTTACCGACGGCGATCCGCAAAAGTTCCGCGAACGCTGTGGGGAGATATCATCCATACAGGCATGGGGACTCGCTCAGCGTCTTCGCGCCATAAACTGTAAAAAGACAGTGATCGGAATATCCGGTGGTCTGGACTCAACACTGGCACTTCTTGTCACAGTCAAGGCATATGATATGCTCGGCATTGACAGAAACGGCATTACAGCCATCACAATGCCGGGGTTCGGCACGACAAGGCGCACCCGGTCCAACGCTACGCGCCTTATGGAGCTATTAGGCGTGACGATGCTTGAGATTCCTATCGGGGAGGCGGTTATCCAACATTTCAATGCAATCGGACATGACCCTGAGCTACACGATGCCACATATGAGAACTCGCAGGCGCGTGAACGCACCCAGATTCTTATGGATATGGCAAACCAGACAGGTGGAATAGTAATTGGAACAGGCGACTTGTCCGAACTTGCTCTTGGATGGTGCACATACAACGGAGACCAGATGTCGATGTATGGCGTAAACGCCTCAGTACCCAAAACTCTAGTGAGGTATCTTGTCGAAGGATATGCCGACACGACCGATAATCCGGAAATAAGAAAAGTATTGCTTGACATTATCGACACCCCAATCAGTCCGGAACTGCTCCCTGCGGCGAAAGACGATTCCATAGAACAAAAGACGGAAGACCTTGTGGGACCATACGAGCTCCACGATTTTTTCCTGCACGGAATGTTGCGCAATTCTTTTTCTCCATCCAAAATCTTCCGCCTTGCCTGTGTGGCATTCAGGGACGTTTACGATGCCGATGTTATCAAGCACTGGCTCAAGACATTCTACAGACGTTTCTTTTCCCAGCAATTCAAACGTTCGTGCATGCCTGACGGAATGAAGGTCGGAAGTGTCTGTCTGTCTCCCCGGGGAGACTGGAGAATGCCTTCCGATGCGTCTTCCTCTCTATGGCTGAAGGAAATTGAAAATCTTTAAACAACCCTGAAGTTGAAACAGACTTCACTAAATGCAGTTATCAAGTGAACGAAGATTTAAAAAAAGCAGTAGAAATACTCCGAAACGGCGGAGTCATTCTCTATCCCACAGATACCATCTGGGGATTAGGGTGCGATGCCACGAATCCTGAAGCTGTGGAACGTATCTTTAAGATCAAGAAACGTGCTGATTCCAAATCCATGCTGTCGTTAGTCGCGTCAGACGGGATGTTGCAGCAATTTGTCAGTGAAGTTCCGGATGCCGCATGGCAGTTGATAGACGCGACTGTCAATCCGCTGACCATCATATATGACACCCCCCGGGGCATAGCGGCAAACCTGATTGCAGAAGATGGGTCCGCCGGTTTCCGCATTACTTCCGAGGCATACTCCAGAGGATTATGCCTGAGACTGAGACATCCGGTAGTCTCCACATCCGCGAATATCTCCGGGAAACCGTCTCCTTCATGCTTTGAAGATATTCCTCAGGAAATTGTCGACGCGGTAGATTATGTTGCCGAATATGGTCGTAATAATACACGGACAAACCCAAGCAACATAATAAAGGTGACTGATTCAAACGTTATCACAATAATAAGATAACACGGACTGACTGTACTTAAAAAACATACACTGCATCATGAAAAGAAAGGGAATGTCATTGACATCGCAAAGACTGAAATATGTGGCGAGCGACCTTGTCACAACTTCGGTCTCGTTCTTTCTGTTCAATATCTGCAGGTATCACATCCTTCACAACGAACTCCCGGCTTCATGGTCTCTGTCCGAGTTCCTGTCATTACCGAAACTTTTATGGGAGCAGGCTCTTATCCCGGTCGCTCTGCTTGCAGTCTATTGGCTCTCCGGTTACTACAACCGCCCGTTTGAAAGATCTCGGCTTAATGAGTTTATCAACACTTTTTATTCTGCCCTTTTCAACGCGGCTCTTATCTTTTTCATTCTTCTTATCAACGACCGCGGGCCGGTTGTCTCGGCTGATTATCTGTTGATCTGCGTCTCTTTTCTCCTGCTTCTCTTATTCACATACGGCGGGCGCCTGCTGATTACATCCTCGGCATTCCGCCGTGCAAGAAAAAAGAATATCAGAAACAATGTCCTCATAATCGGGAATTCCGTCCAGGGACATAAGATCTATGACAGGCTCATCAGAAGCAAAGTGCTGATAAAATATAATATCGTGGGGTTTATACACATTGAAGGTGTCTCGAAGAGTAAATATTGCGGTCTGCCATGCTGGGACATGCAGGAGATCGAGAATATATGCCGGAATCACGAAATACACCAGATCATACTTGCACCGGACAGGGATAAGGATTCTCTTGTACTCGGGATGCTCGACCGTCTCTTTCCTCTTGACATTCCGATAAAGATAATGCCCGACACATTGTCATATGTCACATCTTCGATCAGGCTGACAGATATTCTTGGAGAACCTTTCATTGATCTGACCTCCCCTCCGCTCAATGATTGTGCCAGTAATATCAAACTGACGTTCGATGTCATATTGTCCTCATTGGCATTGGTCGCCCTGTCACCGCTTATGGCGATATTGGCGATTGGCGTGCGGCTGTCTTCTCCGGGACCGGTTTTCTATCGTCAGGAAAGAATCGGGAAAAAAAGAAAACCATTCTATATATACAAGTTCCGGTCTATGAGCAATGACGCTGAAAAATGCGGTCCCATGCTGTCATCATCCGCCGACACAAGGGTTACGCCGTTCGGGCGCATGATGAGAAAATACAGACTTGATGAACTCCCTCAGTTCTGGAATGTGCTGAAGGGAGACATGTCTCTTGTGGGTCCGCGTCCGGAACGGGATTTCTATATTCGGCAGATTATAAAAAAGGCTCCTTATTACTGTCTGGTGTTTCAGGTCAAACCGGGTATCACCTCATGGGGAATGGTTAAATTCGGTTACGCTTCGGATATCAGACAGATGGTGGAACGCACAAAATTCGACCTACTCTATATCACCAACATGTCGCTGCCTCTTGACATGAAGATAATGATCTATACAATCAGGACAATTGTCAGAGGTGCGGGAGTCTAAGGAGTATAAAAGGTGATTTTCAACATAAATAATTGATATGGCATATAAAGAAAGACATAACAGGTTTACTGACTTGTGGATGAAGCTGGTGATTTGGAGGGAACATCATATCCGTGAAAAGAGTTTTCTTCTGATACTTGCTCTTTTTGTGGGGGTATGCTGCGGATTCGCCGCACAGTTGCTGAAATATCTGATTCATATGATTGCAGGATTACTCACTGCGCATATGAACACCACTACGGCAAACTGGTTGTATCTTGTTTATCCGGTGGTGGGTATACTCATTGTCACGATTCTGTTGCGGTATGTCGTCAAAGAGAATATCTCACATGGTGTCACAAAAGTTCTTTATGCGATATCGCGCCGTAAATCCAGACTTAAGAAAAGGAACATGTACGCTTCTTTGCTCGCATCTTCCATCACCATTGGATTCGGAGGATCTGTCGGAGCTGAGGGTCCGATTGTATTTACCGGAGCGGCTATCGGGTCAAACGTGGGCCAGGCATTCCGCCTGTCTCCCCGAATACTGATGATTCTTGTCGGCTGCGGGGCGGCTGCCGGAATAGCCGGTATTTTCCGCGCTCCGATAGCCGGAATGCTGTTTACCCTTGAAGTGCTTATGATTGACCTCACAGGAATGACGGTCATGCCCCTGTTGCTCTCGTCTGTAGCAGGTGCGGTTGTAGCATATGTCCTTGAGGGATACAATGCAGAGTTCTTCTTTGTGCAATCGGAGCCTTTCGTGACAAACCGTATTCCGTTCACTATACTTCTCGGTGTTGTCTGCGGACTCATGTCCTATTATTTCACCAAGGTTATGTTCATGATGGAATCAATGTTCTCAAAACTGAGACACACAGGTTTGAAGATTCTTGTCGGAGGCGTTATAATGGCGGGGCTTATTTTCCTCTTCCCTCCTCTTTATGGCGAGGGTTATGAGGCAATCAACAATCTTCTTCTCGGAGATGTCTCGAATATAGTTGACGGAACATTCTTCTATGTAGACCGGGACAATGTATGGTTTCTTATCCTGTTCATCGGAGCCATCGCTTTGACAAAGGCGTTCGCGACATCCGCAACAAACGGAGCCGGAGGTGTCGGCGGAACATTCGCTCCTTCTTTGTTCGTCGGAGCCCTCACGGGTTTCCTGTTTGCGTATATCGTGAATAATCTCGACCTCGGATTCCAGCTGTCTCAAAAGAATTTCGCGCTGATGGGGATGGCGGGCGTCATGAGCGGTGTCATGCACGCGCCTCTGATGGCGATCTTCCTTACTGCCGAGATGACGGGAGGCTATGATCTTTTCCTTCCTCTGCTTATCGTCTCGGCTCTTGCATATATCACCATACGCATCTTCACGCCATACAGCATATACACCATGCGTCTTGCCAAAGCCGGAGATCTTGTCACTCATCAGAAAGACAAGGCGGTGCTGACTCTTCTTAAGGTGGATAATCTTATCGAAACAGACTTCAAGATAGTGCACCCTGAAATGAATCTGAAAGAGATGGTCGATACGATTTCTGTCTCTAACCGAAACCTGTTTCCTGTTACGGATGCCGATGGAAATCTGAAAGGTGTGGTTTTGCTTGATGAGATTCGCAACATAATGTTCCGTGCAGATCTCTACAAAAAAATGCATGTGTCCCGCTTCATGTCAGCGGTGCCTGAAGTAATAGAAATAACGTATCCGATGGATAAAGTGATGGAGATCTTTGACCGTACGAACGCCTGGAATCTTCCGGTTGTTGATAATGGAAGATACATCGGTTTTGTGTCGAAATCCAAAATTTTCAATTCATACAGACGGGTTCTCCGTCATTTCACAGAAGATTAGAAATGAAAAAAGAAGATTTAAAAATAGTTTTTTTCGGAACACCGGAATTCGCTGTCACAAGCCTTGCAAAGCTTGTTGACGAGGGATATAATGTTTCTGCGGTCGTTACAATGCCGGATAAAGAGGCTGGACGGGGGAGAAAAATCATACAAAGCGATGTAAAAAGATTTGCAGTCGAAAAGGGTCTTGAGGTCTTGCAGCCGGAGAAACTGAAAGCTCCCGAGTTTATCGACAGATTGCGTGAAATCAACGCTGACCTCTTTATTGTCATAGCGTTCCGTATGCTTCCCGAAGTTGTATGGACAATGCCACGGCTTGGAACTTTCAACCTGCATGGATCACTGCTCCCGAAATACAGGGGAGCCGCCCCCATCAACCGTGCCATAATGAACGGTGAGACAGAAACCGGTGTCACGACTTTTTTCCTCAGACATGAGATTGACACAGGCGATATAATAGGTTCCCGGAAGATTCAGATTTCAGACAACGATAACGTAGGCAATGTCTACGACAGACTGATGCATATTGGTGCCGACATGGTTATAGAAACCGTCGAAAGCATTCTTGACGGCACGCTTGAGACCAGACCGCAGCCGGAAGGTGAATTTACGCCTGCTCCTAAAATTTTCAAGGAAGACTGCCGTATAGACTGGAACCGCACTGCAAGAGAGATACACAATCATATCCGCGGGCTGTCTCCATATCCGGCGGCGTTCTCCGCCCTTGAGGATAAAGAGGGGAAAACCATGGATGTAAAGATTTTTGAATCTCTGCCTGTTGACGATGTAAGAATTGAGAAAGACACCGCACCTGGCACAATAGTGATTTCAGGGAAAAGGCTCTTTGTCGCTACATCCGAAGGCACTCTTGAGATTCTGTCACTCCAGCCTGCCGGAAAAAAACGCATGGATGCTTCGGCGGTTCTTCTTGGTTATCATCCGGTAAAGTTCACGACTGTGCAAAATGGATAACGTTACTGAAAATAAGATACAGTATGACATGGATACCGACAAGGAATATTGCCGGATTTTGTTTGACATACTGCTGTGCAAGGGTGTCAAGGATATAGTCCTGTCGCCCGGCAGCCGCAACGCTCCTTTGCTGATCGGAGCTGCGTGCCGCCCGTTCAACAGACATACGGTCACAGACGAACGGACTGCCGCTTTTATGGCTCTCGGCATATCGCTGGCAGGAAAAAAGCCGGTAGCGCTTGTGTGCACATCGGGCACCGCACTTTATAATTATGCGCCTGCCGTAGCCGAAGCTTTCTACCAGCATGTTCCTTTGATTGTAATAACTGCCGACAGACCTCTTGAGTGGATTGATCAGGATGACTCACAGACTCTTGTTCAGCCGGGGGCTCTTGACAAAATAGTAAAGGGCACATACGACATTCCGGTGGAACATCCGGATGCACCTCACGAGGCGTGGTATGTGAACCGCATCGTCAATGAAGCCTGCAATCTCGCTCTTTCCGGAAGAAAAGGCCCCGTGCATATAAATGTGAGACTTGATAATCCTCTCACGGATGTCATGCCGTTTGTGTCCGGCAAGCCCCGGATTATCGAATACACCGACAATCTCAACCTGCCGCCACACCTATATAAGGAAACCGCCTCATTTCTTAAGGATAAAAAGGTTCTTGTGACGGCTGGCTTCATGCAAGCGGACAATGAACTTAACAAATGCATGTCGGCGTTTGCCCGTATGGGAAATGTAGCAGTCATGTGCGAGACTTTGTCGAATCTGCACCTCCCGGGAAACCCATATGCCATTGACAGCGTCCTGAGCATAATGGAGAACAACGCAGATGTATGCGAATCCCTTAGACCGGATGTCGTGATATCAATAGGCGGTTCACTCATATAGCGGAAACTGAAAGAGTACATACGCAAATAACCCCCAGCACATCATTGGACTTTGGGAGACACCTCCCCTTCCGCTGATTGTTTTATGACTCTGACAAGACATTTTGAAGTATCACCGGTGAAATTCTTCAAAGGTCTGACACGCCATATGGCAAGGACACCGGAAAACAAGACGGCGACTGATTATTCAATGAAATGGGAGACAGAAAGAGCCAAGGCACTTGAGAGTCATAACAACTATGTAATACAAAAGTCCGGTTGGTCGGAAATGGCGGCATTCCGCCATTTGCTTGAAAAGCTTCCGCCTTCATATAACCTCTTTCTTTCCAACGGAACAGCCGTAAGATACGGACAGCTCTTCACTGACAGGATTCCTCACGCGTCTTTCGGTTGCCGTGGGGTCTCGGGAATTGACGGGACAACGGCAACAGCCGCAGGATGCGCCATGGCATATAACGGACCGACTTTGCTCATCAGCGGAGACATGTCTATGGCATATGATACCGGAGTTCTCGGAATGCCACATTTGCCGGCGGATTTCAAGATCGCAGTCATAAACAACAAAGGTGGAGGAATATTCAGATTCATACCGTCTACACGAAATTGCAGCGGAAGAGATGAACTGTTCTGTGCTTCGCCGGATCTCCCTCTGGAAGGTTTGGCAGAATCATACGGATGGGCATATATCAAGGCAGAATACATGATGGAACTGGAGGAA
>CAMWMW010000061.1 GCA_947175455.1 uncultured Porphyromonadaceae bacterium
ATGATTGACTATTTGAAAGGCTTCGTGGCAGAAGCCACACCGACATATGCCGTACTAGAATGTTGTGGTGTAGGGTATGAAGTAAACATAACGCTAATGGATTACCCTCTGATCAGCGGCAATCAGGAATGTAAACTGTATGTGCACGAATCGATACGCGAGGACGCACACGTTCTGTTCGGATTCCTAAGAAAAAGAACGAGAGAATTGTTCAGACTTCTTATCGGAGTGAGTGGAGTTGGTCCCAACACCGGAAGACTGATTCTTTCTTCTCTTTCTGACGAACAGCTCGAATCGGCAATAGCTTCAGGAAACGACTCACTTCTCAAAGGAGTGAAAGGCATAGGAGGAAAGACAGCCCAGCGCATAATTGTGGATTTGAGAGATAAAATAAAACCTGAGTCAGATGCGTTAATTACAAGTATGCCGGCAAGTGAATCGTATGATGATTCCGTGGCTGCTCTTGTGATGCTCGGATTCTCCGCCCAACAGAGCCAGAAAGTACTCACCAAGGTTTTTGCGAAAGATCCGACGCTCAACACCGAGCGAGCCATCAAGCAGGCTCTTACTATGCTCTGATGCGGTTGAGGCAGATTGATGAAAGAAAAAAATATCTTCTTATCGCAGTGTTCTTTTCGACACTGCTTTTGTCGTTTGTGGCAAATTCACAAAAGCCTGTACGCAAGACAATACCGGAGGTCTCCGACACAAATCCTCTGAAATCAGGTGAATATCCGGCAGATCTTAAGACTCCTTCCAATATTACCACTGAAGCCGTATATGATCCGGAACTCGGAATGTTTGTGATTCACACCAGACTCGGAGACAAAGACATAGTCACTCCCTTTTTGCTTACACCCAAAGAATATTCCGATCTAATGATGCGTCAGGATATGTTCGGATATTTCAGACAGCGTAATTCCGAGAGCTATGAAAAGAAAGACAAACAACCTTTCAATATTTTTGACATGAATTTTTCACTCGGTCCTCTTGAAAAAGTTTTCGGACCGGGTGGAGTACGCCTGTCTACACAAGGGTCGCTGCAGTTGTCGATGGGAATAAAAAGCAACAAGACGGAGAATCCTTCGCTTTCACTTAAAAACCGACGCAAAACATATTTTGATTTTGACCAGAAAATCCAGGCTACTATAAATGCTTCTGTCGGTGACAAGTTGAAATTCAACATGACTTATAATACTGACGCGACATTTGATTTCGACTCCAAGAACCTGAAGCTCAACTATGAGGGTAAGGAAGATGAAATCATAAAGAGCATTGAGGCGGGCAATGTCAGCATGACGACCGGGTCAAGTCTGATAAGAGGAGGTACGGCTCTGTTCGGATTGAAAACAAAATTACAGTTCGGCAAGCTTACGCTTACCGGTCTTGTGTCGCAACAGAATTCCGAATCAAAGACTGTCTCGACTTCCGGCGGCGTGCAATCTACCAAATTCAGCTTCAAGGCAGACAATTATGATGCCAACAGACACTTTTTCCTCGCTCAGTATTTTTATGAGAACTATGATCAGTTTGCCTCTCGCCTGCCACATGTGTCCTCCGGGATAAAAATTACGAGAATAGAAGTCTGGATAACCAATAAGAACAGCAATTATAATGAATCTCGCAATTTTGTAGGATTCATGGATCTCGGTGAAAACCGAAGACTTGCAAACAGTTATTGGCAGCCCAATGCAACTTTCAACAATCCTTCCAACCAAAGCAATAATCTTCTGAGCACGATCAAGAGTGAATATCCGCAGGCGCGTAACATAAATATGGTCACGCAGGCTCTGGAGCCCTTGCGGGCATATGGCATAGAAGGAGGGAAGGACTTTGAAAAGGTTGAAAGTGCAAGACTCCTCAAATCAAGCGAATATACTCTTAATGACGATTTGGGCTATATCTCTCTTAAATCAGCTTTGACAACCGATGAAGTTCTTGCCGTAGCATATGAATATACATATCAGGGCAAAGTTTATCAGGTAGGGGAGTTCTCATCAGATGTCACAAACACGTCAGACTGTCTTTATCTGAAGATGCTTCGCAGCACTACAGTATCCCCTCGTCTGCCTATGTGGCAACTTATGATGAAGAATGTGTATTCGTTAGGCGCATATCAGCTTCAAAGCAAGAATTTCAAGCTTAATATCAAATTTCTAAGCGACACCACAGGTACAGAGATAAATTATATTCCTGCCGGTCAGATATCGAACCAGCCGCTTCTTCAGGTGATGAATCTTGACAGAATAGATTCGAATCAGGAATCAAATTCCGATGGTTTCTTTGACTACATTGAGGGCTATACCGTGCAGTCATCATCCGGCAAAATAATATTTCCTGTAGCGGAACCTTTCGGTTCGCATCTGGAACGAAAAATAGGCAATCCGGCAATTGCTTCGCAATATGTGTATAAAGAGCTTTATGACTCGACTCTTGTGGTAGCGCAACAGTTTGCAGATAAAAACAAGTTTTCTCTGACAGGTGAGTATCAGGCATCAAACGGAGCGCAGATTCGATTAAATGCGATGAATGTGCCGCGTGGCTCCGTTGTGGTGATGGCAGGAGGTGTCGTACTGACTGAAAACAGTGACTATACGGTTGATTATTCAATGGGTATTGTAACTATTACAAACCAAAGCATAATTGATTCGGGAACAAATGTAAGCGTGACTCTTGAAAATCAGTCTTTGTTTTCCATGCAACGGAAGACTTTGCTCGGGCTTGACGCACAATACCGATTTAACAAGGACTTTACTCTCGGTGGAACCATTCTTCACTTCTCCGAAAAATCACTTACTGAGAAGGTAAACATCGGTGACGAGGTCATAAACAACACTATGTGGGGACTTAACATGAGCTATAACAAAGATTTCATGTGGCTCACCAATCTATTGAATAAAATACCCACAGTAAACGCAACAGCTCCGTCTCGAATAAACCTGAGTGCGGAGTTCGCTCAACTTGTGCCCCACAAGCAAAAAAGCGGATCGAACAAAGGATCAAGCTATATCGATGACTTTGAGGCTACGCAGACCGGCATAGACCTGAGGTCTCCATATTCATGGTTCCTCGCTTCTACACCTTATGACAACTCGACGGACGCACTTTTCCCGGAAGCCAAACTGAGCAATGACATTGATTATGGTAAAAACAGGGCATTGCTGGCATGGTATTATATCGACCGTCTGTGGACACAGAAAAACTCGTCCATGGTACCCGGATATATGAAAAACGATCCGAGCATGCTCTCTAATCCATATGTCAGAGAAGTCAAGATTGATGAGATCTTCCCATACAGGGATCTTAACTATGGTGAGGCAAATTATATACAGACACTCAACCTCTCGTTCTATCCGAGAGAGAGAGGACCGTACAATCTTGATGCCGATCGCATTGATGAAAACGGAAATTTGCTGCAGCCCGAAAAACGATGGGGCGGCATAATGAGAAAAATGGACAACACCAACTTCGAGACATCCAATGTCGAATATATCCAGTTCTGGATGATGGATCCATTCCTTGACTCGGACAATCCAAATACAGAAGGCGGTGACCTTTATTTCAATTTCGGAGAAATAAGCGAAGATATTCTTAAGGACGGCATGAAGAGTTATGAAAACGGACTTCCGATTGACGGCAATAATGAATTCATCGCTGAAACGGTATGGGGAAAAGTATCAAGACAGAATTCGCTCACATATGCATTCGAGAATGCTGCAAACGCAAGACCGATGCAGGATGTCGGTCTTGACGGACTTAAAAACGATGAGGAATTCTCATTTCCTTCGTATAGCGAGTATCTTGACAAACTGCGGGGGAAACTGTCTTCATCCGTCCTTGCCGAAATGCAGAACAATCCTTTCTCTCCGATGAATGACCCTGCGGGTGATAATTATCATTTCTTCCGTTCTCCATATTATGACGAAAAACAGGCGGATATTCTCGAACGTTACAAGCGCTACAACGGAGTGGAAGGGAACTCACTCTCTCCGGATCAGTCTGACAATCCTCTGTACCAGTCTGCAAGAGCTGTGCCTGATGTTGAAGACATAAACCAGGACAACACACTCAATGAATATGAAAGATATTTTCAGTATAAAGTCTCTATAAGACCGGAAGACCTTGAAGTTGGCAAAAATTATGTCACAGACAAGGTTGAAAGACGCGTGAATACTCCTGCCGGTCCGCAACAGGCTGTCTGGTATCAGTTCAAGATTCCATTGAGTGCGCCGGAAAAGATTGTTGGCGGCATAACGGATTTCTCAACTGTCAGATTCGCCCGTATGTTTATGACCGGATTCAAGGAGGCGACACATCTGCGGTTTGCAACTCTTGAACTTGTAAGGGGCGAATGGCGGGATTACAGCTTTAATCTGAATAGCCGCAATGATTCTCCTGCTGAAGGTGAAATAGATATGACTGTGGTCAATATCGAGGAAAACTCAGCAAGGACACCTGTCAACTATGTCTTGCCTCCCGGCGTTGACAGAATCCAGGATCCCGGACAGTCTCAGGCAACACAGTTAAATGAACAATCTCTTTCCATTACTGTCAAGGGACTGCAACCCGGAGACGCACGCGGTGTATACAAAAACACACAGCTTGACATGAGAATATACAAGCGCCTTCAGATGTGGGTCCATGCAGAGGCACTAATTGACAACACGACATCTCTGCGTAACGGAGACCTATCTATATTCATTCGCCTGGGGTCAGATGTAAAGAACAATTATTATGAGTATGAGATTCCATTGGAACTGACCCCTCCGGGAAATTATAACAATTTCAATTCAGCTGACAGAGCCAGGGTCTGGCCTTTGGCAAACTATCTGAACATTCCTCTGGATGTGTTTACAACCCTGAAGACTTCAAGAAACCGCGATAAGAGCGCGAACGTAGACGGGGTGGGATACACTGTGCTTTATACCGGTCACGATCCCGACAACGTGCAGAATACCGTGGCTGTGCTTGGCAATCCGAGTCTGAGCGATGTGCGTGTAATGCTTATTGGTATCCGCAACAGGTCAAACAGTGTAAAAGACGGCACTGTCTGGGTGAATGAACTGAAAGTAACGGATTTCAATGAGTCCGGCGGCTGGGCGGCTAATGCCAATGTAAATCTTGCAATGAGTGATATCGCGATGGTCAATTTCTCAGCACACAAGGAGACTTCGGGTTTTGGTGGAGTTGACCAGCCGCTTAAATCACGAAGGATGGAGGATTACGAACAATATAACATAGCTGTTCAGGGAGATCTGGGTAAATTTTTACCGGAAAAAGCCAAATTGTCGGCCCCTGTTTATTTCTCGAAATCTCAGGAAACGGTAACACCGCAGTATAATCCCCTTGATCAGGATATTCTGTTGAAAGAAGCATTGGATGCGGCTCAGACAAAACATGAGAAGGATTCTATAAAAAACTACGCCATTACTAAAAAAAGTGTGGAAAGCTTCTCGATATCCAACTTCAAGTTTAATGTACAAAGCAAGAATCCGATGCCTTGGGATCCGGCAAATTTCACATTGTCATTCTCATATAACAAGCAAAAGAACATAGATCCTACAACCGAATATGAAAATACGAATGATTATCGCGGCAGTTTCCAGTATTCGTATTCGCCATATATCAAACCACTCAAGCCGTTTGCGTGGATAAAGGGCAAAAGCCGCACGGCAAAGTATTTCCGGGAATGGGAGGTAAACTGGCTCTTCAATAACCTCACATTCTATACTGGCATGCACCGGTATTATTATGAACAGCAGACAAGAAGCGAGGTGGATGTAGACTTCCAGCTGCCTGTCCAGGTAAGTAAAAACTTTGTGTGGGACCGCCAGTTCAGCATAACATGGAATCTGATAAAATCCCTTAGTCTCACATTCTCAAGCAATACAACGGCAAGGATTGAAGAGACTCTTGGTGCGGTAAACAGGCGACTCTTCGCCGATAAATATGAACAATGGAAAGACACCGTAATGTCTTCTATCAGACATCTCGGCACACCGTGGAATTACAATCAGACCTTCACCGGCACCTATCGCGCGCCTTTTAACCGCATCCCGGCTCTTGACTATCTGTCGGGTTCGGTTACTTATAATTCTGTCTATCGATGGGATAAGGGAGCAACTGTTGAAGACCTCTATTTAGGCAACACTATCCAGAACCAGACAACATGGAATGCCGACGCAAGATTGAATTTCGAGACTCTTTTCAACAAATCCAAATACCTTCAGAAAATCAACAAAAGATTCTCGTCATCCACTTCCGCACGCAATAGTAATTCACGAAACAACGAGGCAAGAAAGCGTGATAAAAAATTCGAGAGGGCATTTACTCTTTCACCGGATACAAGCACTTTGGTTAAGCATAATCTTAAAACCAAAAAGATAAAGTTCGCGGCTGTTGCCAACGGACAGCCTAAAAAACTTAATTTCAAAATTATCGACGAAAATACAGTAGAGATTCTTGACAGAGGCTCGCAGACTGTAAAAATAACAGTCAGGGAAAACAATGTTGAGAAGAAAAATTTTGCTACTGAACTGGCTGAATACAGTCTGCGTTTCCTGATGATGCCTCGTTCTCTTTCATTCAGGTGGAGAAGCGGACATTCTTTGAATCTACCTCTTTTTTCTCCAAATGTGGGTAATGTTTTCGGACAATCACTGTCGCACGGACCAATGTCTCCCGGTCTTGACTTCGCCTTTGGCTTCTATGATAAAGGCTATGTTGACAAAGCTCTCGAAAGAGGATGGCTCATAACCGGCTCTGACCAGATTTCTCCGGCACTGTGGACTAACAACAAGGAGTTTAATTTTGAATTGAATCTCGAGCCTATAAAAGGGCTGAAAATACTTCTTACATCCAACCTTACAGATTCGAGAACAGAGCAGATGCAGTTCATGTATGCTGGGATGCCGACATCATATTCAGGATCATACATGCGCACACATGTGGCGATTATGTCAGCAATGAGAAATTCCAAAGCGGAAGACGGTTATGCATCGGAAAGCTTCAGCAGGTTCCTTTCTTATATCCCACAGGTCGCACAGCGTGTCGAGGCTTCCTACCATGGAGCGGTTTATCCGGCATCCGGATTTCTTGAAGACTCGCCTCTTGCCGGAACTGTGTATGATGCCGGACAGGGAGGTGTGAGTGCCACAAGTTCCGACGTGCTTATTCCTGCCTTCCTTGCCGCCTATAGCGGTGTAAGCCCGGATAAAATCAGTCTCAGGCACTTTGAAGGACTAAACGCCATGCGACCGAACTGGCGCGTAACCTATGACGGACTTATAAAGCTCGGAAACCTGCAGAAATGGTTCAAGGCTTTTACGCTTTCTCATGCGTATCAATGTACATATTCGGTAGGATCATACTCAAGTTTCATGAATTGGGTAAGTATCGGAGAGGACAGGGGCTTCATTCTTAATGAACAGACTGGATTGCCGATTCCTTCTTCTCCGTTCAATATCACATCAGTAGCCATAACAGAGAAGTTCGCTCCCTTACTCGGTGTGAAAGTAACTCTTTTCAACGATCTTACATTTAATGCCGAGTATCGTGATGCAAGAACGCTTAATCTAAATACGTCTGCCGGACAGATTGTCGAGACTACAAGCAAACAATTATCAGTCGGAGCAGGATACAAGATAGCCGATTTCAACAAGATATTGAAGATTGGCAGTCGGCAGGGGGGTGTCTCCAACGACCTTTCTGTAAATCTTGATCTTGCGTTGTCAAATAACCAATCACTGATTCGCAGAATCGAGACAGCCTTCACTCAGGCAACCAACGGAACACGCACATTCTCCGTTAATTTTATGGCAAGCTATATTCTGAGCAAACGCATAACATTATCAGCTTTCTTTGATCACCAGGTCAACACTCCTCTCGTATCAAGTTCCTCATATCCGACATCAAATTCAAATTACGGAGTCGCAGTAAATGTGTCACTTGCCCGGTAAATTGCCGGTACATTCCAAAAAAATCTTTAGAGTATGTTTACTTTTAAACCAAATTAAACATTAATAGCACGAAAAACCCTCAA
>CAMWMW010000062.1 GCA_947175455.1 uncultured Porphyromonadaceae bacterium
CATATCGTCGGCAGCGTCAGATGTGTATAAGATCCAGCCTCTTTCTTATGCGAATAAAAAGAAAAAAGGAAAATGGAAGAACATTATAGACGGAGACATTCTTTCCTGGTATCATTATGTTGCCGGGAAGAAGGGTATCATACTTCATATTGATTCGGATGATTCATTCAACAGTATCTTCATCATTCCTCGCAATGACGACAATTATGTTGTTCCGGGCGAGGAGTATGAACTGTTCTGTTTTGACATGGACGGCTGGAAATCGCTTGGGAAAAAGACCGCCGAAGGGTTCGACATCACGTATGATGTTCCGGCAAATGCCGTGCTGTGGCTTCGCAACCTCACAAAGGGGAAAGAGGAGCAGGTTTTCATATGCCGTGACGGCAAACAGCTCTTCAACACCGACCTTAGAAAAGTTTTGTGACATTTTCGGCATTTCTCCGTAATAATAGGGGAGGGGAAAGGTAATTTTGATTAACTTTACGTAAATAAGTATTTCTACATCATGAAAAAGTGTATTCCTTTGCTTTGTGTGTTATTCCTTGTTGCTGCGTCAGTATTAGATGGCAGCCGGGTGGTTTCGGCTCAGACCGACGCTCCAAAGAAAGCGAAGAAGGAGAAAGTCGACAGCATTCCGATTTTCGGTAGGATATATGACCGTCTTACTTCACGCGAAGTCATAGGAACAAAAATAGAGGTGCTCAATCCCGACAGCACAGTGATGACATCAACCACTGGCGGATACCGTTTCCAACGATCACAGAGAACCGGAGACTCCTACACTTTCAAAAAGGACTCTACGTCAAAATATACCATCAATATACCAAGAATAGGCGGCAATTATCTGATAAAAGTAAGCAAGGAGGGATACGAACCATATTACCTGTCTTATGCCCTGAAACTGAACCGTCGAGATGACGAGAAGGAAATTCCAAACATCTATCTCACCAGGGAGAAAGTAAGGACACTTGATGAATTCACAGTAAAGGCGAGCAAAGTGATGTTCTACAACAAAGGGGATACTATTGTCTATAATGCCGATGCTTTCGTTCTTCCGGAGGGTTCGATGCTCGATGCACTCGTTGCTCAGATGCCCGGAGTTGAAATCAAGGGAAACATGATATATGTAAACGGCAGGTTCGTTGAATCACTACTGCTCAACGGCAAGGATTTCTTCAAGGGCAACAAGAAGGTGATGATGGAGAACATCGGTGCCTATGCCGTGAAAGATATCGCTGTGTATGAGAAGAAAGACGAGATGGCATACGTGCTTGGCGACCGCGAAGATGTTGAGAAAGAATATGTGATGGATGTACGCCTGAAGAAGGACTACATGACCGGTTACATGATTAACGCCGAGGCAGGAGGCGGTACATCGTCAAGATACGTTGGGCGACTGTTTGCCATGCAATATACAAACAACTCCCGGCTTGCCCTCTATGGTAATGCCAACAACATCAATAAATCGGGCAACCTGTCGGACAATGACATAGAGGTGGATATAGATCGGCGAGACGGCATCAAACGCAGAACGAGCGGTGGAATTGACTATCGCGCCGACAACTCCATGCACACATGGGAAGTTACCGGAAATGTCGATGCTTCTTATATAGACGGCAGGAATAATGTAGTGACAAATGCCGTGAACTATCTGCAGACTGCCGACACCTATGAATTCACAGACAGGAATTCACGCTCAAGGGATTTCTCATTCGCCACACAACATGATTTCAAAATAAAGAAAAAGAAGTGGAACCTCACGCTGAAACCGAAGTTCTCCTACAACAAGAACCGCAGCAATGATGAAACGGTGGCTGCCGCTTTCAATGAGGAAATGCAGGGCATTGACCGGGATATATTACATGCTATCTATTCCAACGATAACCAAGCCCTGCGCAAAGCCATTATCAACCGCAATATCAAGACATATGAATCGGACAGCCACGGCTATGGCGCGCAGTTCAACGCCGACGGGCGCATAAAGGTGCCCGGAAGTCCGGACGGAATCGCGATAAAATTCCAGACAAAATATTCGCGCAGTTCCCTTTTCGGCAACAACCTGCAGGACATATGCTATGGCGGTGTGCCGGATTATTCCACGCTGCTGCGTCAGTATTCGAGTGTGCGCCCCCAGTATAACTTCAACATTCAGGGACTTGGTCGTTATTATTTCAACATTCCGGTTGGTGCACTTCACGCAAGCTATGAATTAGAACACACGCAGACGCGCAAGAATTCCGACATTGCGATGATGGAAGCTATGGCGGACGACTCGATGGCTGAGTTCTTGCCGGATCAGATGCCTGTCCCCGACTATACAAACAGCTACACAAGCAAGCTTTACAAGAACGAACATCGCATAAAGCTAAACTGGTATTATCAGAAGAAATCGAAAAAAGGTAAGTTCTCGATGGCGTTCCAGCCCAATTTCATCATTGAGAACCAACATCTCTTCTACCATCGCGGAGATGTGAATGCTGACCCATCGCGGACATACTTGCGTTTCAATATACCCGAGGCTTACGTGAGATGGGAACCTAAAGGGAAGAAATGGGACTATCGTCTGGTGTATGAGATGAATCAGAAAGCCGTGAATCTTGTGAACCTTGTTGATGTGAGGAATACAACAGATCCCCTCAACATAATTGTCGGGAATCCCGATTTAAAGAATTCAACGCACCATTACATCCGGGCAACAGTAGGATACATGCGATCAAAAAATACACGCCAGTCTTTTTACCTGGTTGCCGACTGGACTGCCAATGATTTCGTGAGAGGCTGCCGATACGACTCAGGTACGGGAGTGCGTACCATGAAGACTTATAATGTTTCCGGAAATTATAATCTAAGCCTTGGCCATTCTTATTTCCTTCGATTCGGACATAATGACAATTTCTTTATCGACAATTGCTTCAATGCTGACATAAACAACTATGCTAACATGATCGGCAATGACGCCGAGCCGACAAAACAGTCGGTAAATTCAAAAGAGATTTCCGACAATCTGCTGCTGGGATACCGGGTAAAAGGAAAATTCAGCATTAATCTTGATGGCTATGTTGTGCTTAACAATTCCAGGTCGGATGGACCGATGATTACAAAAAACAATAACGGTTACTGGAGTGCGGGTCTTTCAGGATGGTATGATCTTCCGTTCAATCTCAACGTCCATACGGATATCCGGACGATAACGCGTTTCGGATATATCGAGAATTCCATGAACTCAACCGATGTGCTTTGGAATGCCGGTGTGGAATATTCCATCCGTAAGGGAGAATGGCGTATCAGGCTGGAGGCGAGAGATATTCTTAATCAGTTACGAGGTATCAGTTACAAAGTGAGCGCGACGGGACGCACGCAGACCCTCTCGACCGTGCTTCCCCGCTACCTGATGCTCTCTGTGCACTACCGTTTCGATTTCAAACCCAAACGCAAATAATAAGAGCTTGTTTAAAAATAAAAGTGAAATTTGGGGCGGCTCACTTCGGGATAAAATCCATTTAAGGCAAAGGAGCATAGCGGGCTATGTGACTGCGCCGCGGATGGATTTTATCCGAAGAGAGCCGGACAGAAAGTAATTTTCACATAACCGAAATGACATGTTGAATATTTTAACTCGAAAATTTCCTTTAAAGTTACCTGAAGTCCCGTAGCCTTGGGCATCTTTCTCCTTTCGGTTCAGTCACATAGCCCGCTATGCTCCTTCACCTCAAGAAGAAACCTGCGCCAAGCCTACGACCCCAAATTAACTTTTATTTTTAAACAAGCTCTAAGGCATGGAAAGGTGCGTCAAATCGTAGCTGCATGTGGGGTGCGTGCGCTTCTTCGCGTTTTAATATTGTAGATGTATTGCGCGAAGCAGGCATTAGAATCATGCCAATTAAAAAGTTTTTGTAACATTTTCGGTATTTCTGCGTAATATATTGGGGTGAGGGGAATTTTTTACTAATTTTGTCGTTGATGGCGTGAAGACAGGTGTCGTGCCAATAAGCCGTTTGAAATCAAAGTACATCATGAACAAGTTTTTTTCTTTCTTCCGTGCGTTGCTCATCGTTATATTGGGTCTCGTTGCAGCCGATGCGTCCGCTGCCGGCGCAACTAAAGTAGACAGCATAGCTCTCACAGGTAAAATATACGACAGACTTACCACTCGCCATGTGATCGGCACAAAAGTTGAGGTGCTCCGCTCCGACAGCAGCGTGATTTCTTCTGTGGAAGGTGGTTACAGGTATTATAATTATGATAATCGAACGAATGTATTGAAGTCGGATTCCACTTCCAACTATTCCATTAATGTTCCGCGTGTGGCGGGGAATTATCTTATAAAGGTTACGAAAGATGGCTATGAACCTCATTTCCTTTCATACTCTCTTGTGCTCAACAAGCGCGATATGGAGAAAGAGGTGCCGAAAATATATCTAAGTCGTCAGAAAGTCACGACACTGGAGGATTTCACGGTCAAGGCGAGCAAAGTGATGTTCTACAACAAGGGGGACACTATCGTATACAACGCCGATGCCTTCATGCTTCCGGAGGGTTCGATGCTTGACGCGCTGATCGTGCAGATGCCGGGTGTGGAGATAAAGGATGGCGGCAAGATTTATGTCAACGGCAGGTTTGTGGAAACGCTGCTCCTTAACGGCAAGGATTTCTTCAAGGGGGATCAGAACGTCATGCTTGAGAATATAGGGGCGTATGCAGTCAAGGATGTTGCTGTCTATGAGAAAAAGGATGACATGGATGCCATTTTGGGTGACCGTGCCGATGTCGACAAAGATTACGTGATGGATGTGCGGCTGAAGAAAGATTACATGACCGGCTTCATGATCAATGCCGAAGCCGGAGGAGGTACCAAGTCACGTTATCTCGGCCGTCTTTTTACCATGTCCTATACCAACAATACCCGCCTTAGTCTATATGGCAATGCAAACAATATCAATAAGAAAAACAGACTCACACAGGAGGAATTCGAGCTTTATGACGGTGAAGACGCCGGAATCACCCGCAAAATCAACGGAGGTATAGATTATCTCGCCGACAACGCCCTTCACACGTGGGAAGCTTCGGGAAATGTGGATGCTTCGTATAACGATAACCGCAACACAGTCATTACCAATGCTGTGAATTTCCTTCAGACTGCCGACAACTATGATTTCTCAAACCGCGACATGAGGGCACGCGATTTCTCTCTGTCGACTTTCCACGATTTCAAACTCAAGAAGGATTCGTGGAACATGACTTTGAAACCTCAGTTCTCTTACAATAAAAAACGCGACAACGACGAGACCGTTGCCGCTGTTTTCTCCGAAGATCCGCAGGGCGTTGACAAGGAGATGGTAAGGTCGATATATACTCTCAGTGACAGCGAGCTGCGCAGGACTCTGATCAACCGCAATCTGAAGAATCTTGAATCGAACAGTCACGGTTATGACGCGAAGTTCAACGGAGAGACAAGGGTGAAGATTCCCGGCAGTCCCGATGCCATGGTCTTTAAGTTGCAGAGCAAGTATTCACGCAGCAGTTCCTTCAGCGAGGAATTGCAGGACATCTGTTTCGGAGAAGTACCCGCATCGTCTCAGTTGCAGCATCAGTTCACAACGGAGCGTCCGCATTACAGCTTCAACATACAGGCTCTGGCGCGATACTATTTCCGTGTGCCGATAGGTAATCTGCAGGCAAGCTATGAGTTCGCCCACACGCAGACCCGTAAAAACTCGGATATTACCGCTCTTGAGGCTTTTGCGGAAAACTCGATGGCAGAGTTCACGCCGGGGATGATTCCGGTGCCGGATTTCGCAAACAGTTACACAAGCAAGCTTTACAAGAACGAGCACCGCATCAAGATAAAATGGGCGTACAAGAAGAAGTATGAGCGCGGCAAGCTTGAGCTGGCGTTGCAGCCTCAGTTCTATTTCGAAGACCAGCATCTGTTCTATCATCGCGGAGAGACGTTCGCCACTCCCGACAGGGCATATCTCAGGTTCAAGCTTGAGGATTGCAGAGTGTCCTGGGATGCGAAGAAATGGTTCCTGCGGGCTTCTTATGGCATTAGTCAGACAGCTGTTAATCTTGTGAATCTCGTGGATGTGCGCAACACTGCGGATCCTCTTAACATATGGGTCGGCAATCCGGATCTCAAGAATTCCACCACTCATACCGTGAATCTGACATTCCGGCATGCTCCTGATAAAAAGCTTTCGCAATATGTGTCTTTCCATGCCGTATTCAAGGACAATGATTTCGTGAGCGGTTACCGCTACGATTCGCGGACCGGTGTGCGCACCATGAAGACCTATAATATTTCGGGCAACAACAGTATGGATTTGTATCACAACATTTACTATCGCTTCGGACCTTCGGATGCTTTCAATATATACAACTTTATAAGCGGGACGATATCGAATTATTCCAATATGATAGGTTATGATGCAGACCCTGCTCCGCAGAAGGTGCGCAATTACGCATTGCAGGAAGACCTGGGTTTGGGTTATCGCACAGAGAAATGCCTCTTGTCGGTTAATGGCGGTATTGCTGTAAACAACACTCATTCTGCCGGTGTCCTGCCAACGCGACTCAATAACGGTGTCTGGTTTGGCAGACTGTACGGGCACGTCGCGTTGCCTTTCAATTTCAGAGTGGACTCGGAATTCAGAATCATGAAACGCTACGGATGTATTGATGAATCGATGAACACCACCGACTGCGTATGGAACGCCACCCTGGGCTATGAAATCAACAAAGGTGTGTGGCGCATATCTCTCGACGCGAGAGACATTCTGAACCAGAACAAGGGTTTCAACTACACGGTGAATGCCAACGGACGCACGCAGACCCTCAACACCGTGCTTCCCCGCTACCTGATGCTGTCAGTGCACTACCGTTTCGACTTCAAACCCAAACGCGGTAAGTGACCTTCGGGCGAAGATCGATTCAAATGTTGTGTATTTGAAAAAAAAGTGTTAACTTTGCGGCGGTTTTCGTGTGAGCGATGGTCTCGCAAGGAAACCACCGTAAATATTTTATTACAAATCAATCATTTACAAAACGTATGAATAACTACGAGACCGTTTTCATTTTAACTCCCGTTTTGTCTGACGATCAGATGAAGGAAGCGGTAGAAAAATTCAAAGACGTTCTGAAGGCAAACAATGCCGAGATCGTCAATGAAGAGTTGTGGGGTCTGCGCAAGCTCGCTTATCCTATCCAGAAGAAATCCACCGGCTTCTATGTGCTGGTAGAGTTCAAGGGTGAGCCCACAATCGTCAAGAAACTCGAGACTGCTTTCCGTCGTGACGAGCGTGTGATTCGCTTCTTGACTTTCCGTCTCGACAAATATGCTGTCGAGTATGCTGAGAAGCGCCGTAATCTGAGAGCAAATAAAGCAAGTGAGAAACCCGCCGAGGCTGAGGCCAAAGCAGAAGCAAAGGAGGCATAATCATGGCAGCAAACAACGAAATCCGTTATCTCACCCCCCTTACAGTAGATACTAAAAAGAAAAAATACTGCCGTTTCAAACGCAGCGGTATCAAATATATCGATTACAAGGATCCCGAATTCCTCAAGAAATTCCTCAACGAGCAGGGCAAAATCCTCCCCCGCCGCATCACCGGCACCTCGCTGAAATTCCAGCGCCGTGTGGCTCAGGCCGTGAAACGCGCACGCCACCTTGCCCTCCTCCCCTTCGTAACCGACCTGATGAAGTAATTGTCGGCTCGCGACTGTCCATCTAATCACCCCAATTCCGAAAAAAAGTTATGAAAATCATACTTAAAGAAGACATCCACGGCCTCGGCTACAAAGACGACGTCGTAGAAGTAAAGGACGGATACGGCCGTAACTACCTCATTCCCCAGGGCAAAGCCGTAATCGCCAACTCATCGGCACTCAAACAGCTCGCCGAAAACCAGCGTCAGCGCGCTCACAAGCTCGCCAAAATCAAAGCCGACGCAGAAGCCATCGCAGCACCGCTCGAAGGCATTTCGCTCACTATCGGCGCCAAAGCCTCGGCAACAGGCACCAT